>NZ_JAHHPN010000586.1:0-34633 GCF_024606325.1 Endozoicomonas sp. ONNA1 | reverse complement strand
TCCTCAATTTTCTGCCGTCCTCGCTACGGGCGCTATTCTCGGTCAGGCTCCTAGTTGTGTATGAGTATGAGCTAGAGAAGATCCTTGAGGGAGGGGGTCATATCCCCCAGACACTCATCGATGTAATTCTGCTGAAGGGTTTTAAGATTTTCTTTGGTGAAAATATCGGTATGGGTGTCTGCTTTGGTGAGACGGTTCAGGCAGCGTTCCTGCGCTGTATCCGTTTCACGCAATTCTCTTGGCAGCAGAATGATGTTCATCAGTTCCCGATTACCCTTCATATCTACCTGCTCCACTAAACTGCCTATGCAACATAAAGCACAGTCTGGCAGGCCCTTCGTCACCCTTTGTGCGTAGTCCGCCTCCATCCCAAAACCAATGAGCGCACTGGGTGTTACTTTGCGCCGGATCTCAAATCTCTGTGGCGAAATAATTGACAGGTGTTCAATACTTCCGAAGCAGCGATCGCCGCCTTCAATGTACAACGTCTGAGTCAGTGTATTCTTGTCGGGAACCTGATTTTGCAGTGAGATGCCATCAACCAGAAAAGCATGACTGAATGTGCCGCTGCCTCCGTAAGCGGCAGAATAACTCATCAACACCTGCCGGTTTTCCATCTCTCCGATTAATTGGTAGCTGGAGTATGTGGGTAAGCCGGCCTCACTGTTGTCTTTGGGTTGATCGTTTTTCTCAAAAACGGCTTGCCAGGGGGCAGGCTTTTTGAAAGGGTACTTGATGTATTTATTCAGACAGTCATTCAGTTTGATGGTTTTCTTGCCCGGGGAGTGGCTGGTTTTTCCCAGACTGGCGAAAGGCTCAAAGCAGAGAGGGTGAATAATGTCCCTCTCACTGGCCCGGGATTTCAAACACGGGGCGACCAGGAATAGAATCAACAGAGTTGAAAGAGCGTAGCTAGAGCACCGGGTTGTTCTCATCGTTCATCCAGCCTTCCAGTATGATTTGTGCTGCCATACCATCGACCGGATTAGAGCCATAGTGTCCACTATGACCCAGTTTGTTTGCCCAGTCTTTGGCTTCAAAAGAGCTTAGACGCTCATCCGCTTCATAGAAAGGCAGGTTGTAACGACCATGAAGACGTTTGCCGAATTTTCTGGCACGCATCGACATCTGGGACTCGGTGCCATCCATATTCAAAGGGATACCGACCACTACTGCATCAGGCTGCCATTCTTTTATCAGCGCGGCGATATCGGCCCAGTTGGGAATACCGTCTTTTGCTTTGACAGAGGGCAATGCGGTTGCTGTTCGGGTCACAGCCTGACCGACGGCCACGCCAATGTTGCGTGTACCAAAGTCAAAGCCCATCAGCGTGTTCAGTTTTTTTTCAGTCATGTTTTCTTAAACGTTGCCAGAGATAGATTTTCGTTAAGGAGCGTCAAGAGTGGCCAACCTGATCAGAGAGCAGTCGAAGATCGACCCCCAGTGATTTGGCGGCAGCATCAAGACGTCGCTGAAAAGGCGTTTCGAAAATAATCTGTTGATTCGCTTTGCAGGTGAGCCAGGCATTATCAGACAACTCTCTTTCAAGCTGACCCCCACCCCAGCCAGCATAACCCAGGGCTACCAGCGAATCATCAGGGCCTTCGTCCCGGGCCATGGCGAATAGAATGTCTCTGGAAGTGGTTAGCTGAAGCCCCTGGCTGATTTCCAGACTGGACTCCCAGTGATCGCTGCCAGAGTGAAGCACAAAGCCTCTTTCAACTGATACAGGGCCGCCGGCATAAATGGCATCGGGACTAAGGAAACATTCTTCTGCGTCCTTGATGCCTACCTGACTGAAAATTTCACCCAGTGTCAGTCCGATCGGGCGATTAATGATAATTCCCAACGCTCCGGCGGGGCTGTGTTCACAAACCAGAGTCAGAGTGCCTGCAAAAGAAGTATCGGCCATGCTGGGCATAGCGATCAGGAAGTGGTTTTTGAAGCTTTGAAAGGTTTCTCTGCTCATGAGGGGAGTATCAGGGCAAACGGCCCCGATGGCAAATAAAGCACTCAATGACTGCCGACATACAAGCGTTACTGGCTGAACAGTCTGTCACCCTTTTCAAAACGCCAGGTACGAATGATTTCGACAATATCGTAATCCCGTAAATCATCTGTGAAGGGCGCGTAGGGAGCCGCTAATCTCACGATTCGGATAGCTGCATCATCCAGAACGCTATAACCTGAAGATTTTAAGATTTCGATATTAGACAGAGTGCCATCACGGTTAATGGCGACCATCAGCCGGAGCTCGCCATAAAGTTGTTGTTGGCGGGCTTTGGCGGGATAATTCAGGTTGCCGATACGCTCGACTTTCTGCTTCCAGGCATTTTTGTAAGCAGCACCGGGTTCAAATAGGGTGGAGGCTGAGGTCAGTCGTTTTACGTTAGGGCGCTTGGCGTAGGCCTGACGCTGATCACTGAGCTGAGCTTCAAGGCTGGCAATCTCCTGACGCAGATCAATGTGCTTGCGGGGCTCGGCTTTTTTGGGCTGTTCGGTTGTGGGCTGGTCAATAACGTCACTGTCCTGAACCTTTTTCTTGCTCTCAGCCCGGGTAACTACCTGTGGTGTTTTCTCTGCCTGTGTTTCAGGTGCTGCAGCTTCCTGAGGCTGAAGCTTTACCTCGTTAATTTGATTGTCCTGAATATCTGCTTTGCGATCAGTAGTGGGTATGTCTTTCTTTTCAAGTGTGCCACTGCCCTGCTGATTCAGCTGGGCCAGAAAGTCGGCATCTTTTGGTTTTTCCTGGCTCTTATAAGTTGCAAGGGCGACTTCCAGCGTTTTTGGAGGTGGAGCCTTGTCCTCAAGACCAAAAGACAGACCGAGCACAATCACGGCATGAACAGCGGCTGCCATGAAAATGGTAAAGCCTAAGCGGTCGGCGGAAGAAACGGTCGTCATTGACGGTGTGGGCCTCTTGAACACTGCATCCTGGATTTTATAAATGAACTCCCTCAAGCTGGAAGGTTGTTTCAATACCTTACCAGCTATTTGTGCATTGTCATCAATGAAAATGGGGTGCGCAAGTACTGTTTTCAGGGTTTGGGGACTTATTTTTGAAACGGCACTACCTCACTTGTCTACTGGTAGCGATAATTGTGTAATATTGAGGTTTGAGAAAGTTCAGCACACTCATTACTGTGAATATCCTTTGAGCGAAGGGCAATGAAATTTACGTTTAAAAATCTGGGGTATGTGGATCAGGGGTCAATAGAGTGGGGAGATATGACCAATAATTCTAAGTAGTTTCATGGCTATCGTTACCATGCATCTATTTTGCTCGTAAAAAGCCTGACCCGGTTGGGACAGTCTGCCAGCAGAGTTGTAATAAAACACTTTTTTATCAGCCTGACTTTGAATTAAAATACTAAATGCCAGGCAATATGTCTTAGTACTTTAATTTGCCTGTCCTCATACCAAAGAGTCGCCAATGAGTAAAACCTTTGATTAAGAATCTCATCCCGGGATGATAGAGAACGACAGCTTTTGGAGTCAACCAATTAAAATCGACTCAAGCTCCTGAGAGTATTTTGAAAAAATAACACTCATTTTCTTTTGAACCCGGCTTTTTCTATCAATTGTCAGTGTTGTTAACTGAGTAGTCATGGAACTCATACCTATCTCACGCTGTAGAGTCGGCTTTTCAGGGATGTATAAAATTATACTTGAGTAAAACTTAATCATGGTTATACTTGGGTAAAATATCAGGAGGAAAGCATTATGTCGTCCATAGCTGTCAGGAAGTCCGGTGGAGCCAGTATCGTCAGTATACCCAAAGCCGTACTGAAAACCTTGGGGATAACAGTAGGGTCAAAGCTGAACCTGTCCATTGAGGACAACAAGATTGTCTTGTCCCCTGTCAAAGAAGAGTTAACACTTGAAGCCCTGCTTGAAGGAAGCCCGACCGAACGTCTGGTCATGACCGACGAGGACAAAGAGTGGGTGGACATGTTACCTGTCGGTAAGGAAGTTTGATGTACATACCAGAGCGAGGCGATATTGTACTCATCAATTTTGAACCCGGTAGTGGCAGGGAGATCATGAAAACCCGCCCGGGTTATGTGCTTTCCCGTAGACTTCTTAACCAGCATACAGGGCTCGCCATCATCGCCCCTGTTACCAGTACCATTCGAGGTGTCAAACTGGAAGTGCTGTTAACCAAAACAATGACGACCCACGGGTCTATTCTGGTTCACCAGATGAAATCCATGGATTTTGAGTGCCGGGGTGCTCGTTTCGTAGAGAAATCACCGGAATCCGTCATTGATCAAGTAGACAAGATAGCGAAGGTAATTATCTCCTGACAACTCATCGCCTGCTCTGCAAAAGGCAGTTGATGTGTATCATTGAGGTTTGAGAAAGTTCGCTACACTCATTAGTCACTATCAATTGTCAGTGTTGCTAACTGAGCGGTCATTATCGTCAGGGTGAATTTTCTATATCTTTTTAAAACATATTTAATGCTTATCCCAAGTGATAGGAGTATTTATTTTATTGATTAACTGCCATGGAGGTAATGGGTATGAATATACAGGGATGTCCAGCAGCCAATCTCACTAACATCAATAACTGGAAAAATATTCTGGTTGATCGAACACTCATTGACGGAATTGGTGGGTTCAAAGGTGGCGAGAAAGAAGTGACATTTCACTCAGTGCAAGCAGACAGAAATTACAGTGTTTCTGTCTGTGCCAGTAGCGATGAAAATAGATTAGTTGATGTCAATGTCACAGCTGAAACAGGCAGGAAAAATATTTTTAGCCGTATGGTTGGTGCCATTGTTGATGCATTTCAAAGGTTAGACCCAATAGGTGGTATGAAAGTTTTTGAAACTCGTGCGCACCAAATGAAGAGTAAACTTGAAAATGATATTCTGAATCAGGCTATGGATGCCGCTTATAGAGAGGACGCCGATAAAGAGACCATCAAAAATGCATTTAAAGCCGCAACTCAGTTTAATAAAAAATTTGGTATTGATGAAGTTGATAATGAACATCGTTTAAGACTGGCAACATTTTTTTCGACGAAATATAAAGATAAGTCTTTGCTTCTTCAATTGGGTAAGGAACTTCAATCCAAAATCAAGAAATTTAAACAAAGCTTTCCATGCTGTTTTAACAATGATGAAAGATTTTATCTCGATCAAATGTACCACAAGCTTCAAAGAATCATACAATTATTGTCGTCTTCAAAGAAATTTAACTGATTCTGAATGAAATGTTTCTCGATGAAGAGGGGGGGATAAAACCCTCCCCCTTTTTTTGATCACAGGACAGACAACTTCTCCTCAATCTTATCCATCAACCTGTCACCAATGCGGATACCAAACTGATCATCCAACTGTCGTATACAGGTGGGTGAGGTAACGTTGATCTCGGTCAGGTATTCTCCAATGACGTCCAGCCCGACAAACAGCAGGCCTTTTTCTTTCAGTACCGGAGCCACCTGTTCAGCGATCCAGTAATCTTTTTCGGTCAGCGCCTGACCCACACCACTGCCGCCGGCGGCAAGGTTGCCACGCAGTTCACCCTCGGCGGGAATACGTGCCAGAGCGTAAGGTATGGGTTCGCCGTCGATCAGAAGTATGCGTTTGTCACCTGCCTTGATCTCGGGAATGTACTTTTGGATCATGGCCTGTTGTTGCCCGTGTTGGGTCAGGGTTTCGACAATCACACTGAAGTTCTGGTCATTGGCGTGAGTTCTGAAAATAGACGACCCTCCCATGCCATCCAGTGGTTTGAGAACCACATCACCGTGTTTCTCAGCAAAGGCTTTCAGGTGTCTCGCACTGCGGGCCACCATGACCGGAGGCGTACACTGAGGGAACAGGGTGGCAAACATTTTTTCGTTGCAGTCACGAATACTCTGGGGTTTGTTGACCACCAGTGTGCCAGCCGCCTCAGCCTGTTCCAGCAGATAGGTGCTGTATATAAACTCCATGTCAAAAGGAGGGTCTTTACGCATCAGAATGACATTCAGAGTACTCAGAGGCTGCTCTTCCCGGTCTCCCAGAGAATAAAAATCCTCCGGATTGTAGCGGGCCTGCAAGGGGCGCATACTGCCATAGGCGACACCTTCTGACTGATACAGGTCTTCCTGCTGCATATAGAACAGCTCCCAGCCTTTTTCCCGGGCTGCGACCAGCATTGCCAGAGTACTGTCCTTTTTGTATTCGATGGACTCAATAGGGTCCATCACGACGCCGAGTTTAATAGTCATTGCAAGTCCGGGCGATCAAAAACCGCAGTGTATTCTTAATTGAGTCCTTCATCTATTTTGCAGGCTCAGCCAGAGCCTCTCCCATCCTGATCTCCGATCCCGCTTCGAATGACTCAAGCCAGTCAACCTGATCTTTGCCAAAGAGAACAATGGCGGTAGAGCCCATTTTGAATCGACCCATTTCATCACCCCGACTCAGGGAGACCTGTTTTGCAGAGTCTTTGCCGTAGTGAAAGGTACGAACTTCTTTTCTGATGGGGGTAACCAGTCCAGCCCATACGGTTTCAATACTGGCAACAATCATGGCACCGACCATGATAACGGCCATCGGTCCGTGCTCAGTGTCAAAAATAGCCACGACCCGTTCATTGCGGGCAAACAGGTTAGGGATGTTTTCAACGGTGCCCTGATTTACCGAGAATAAACGACCAGGAACGTGGATCATTTTGCGAAGAGTGCCACCGAAAGGTGTGTGAACACGATGGTAGTCACGGGGAGAAAGGTAGATGGTAGCGAACTTTCCCCCCATGAATTCCTGACCCAGATCACTGTCTCCGCCCAGCAGTTCAATCAGACTGTAGTCGTGCCCTTTGGCCTGAAAAACCCTGCCATTTTCAATATTGCCAAGCTGGCTGACTTCGCCATCAGCAGGACTGACGATCAGACTTTCATCTTCAGGCAGGGGACGCATCCCCTCTTTCAGAGAGCGTGTGAAGAAATCGTTAAAGTGAAGGTAATCTTCAGAATTTTCACGTTCTGCCTCGCTCATATCAACATCATACTGTTTGATGATACGTCGGATCAGTGCGTTCTTGAACCTGGGGCAGGTGCACTCAACAAAGCAGTATACCGCCCTTGAAATAAGGTGGTGAGGCAGGAAATATTGGATAAAGGCAAATAATCGTTCTTTCACAGTCAGGACTCATCCTGTTTTTGAGTGATGTTGGATTGTAATAATGAGAACCGGGTCTCACAAGTCAGCAATGAAATAGACAATGTGTGCACTGCTTGCGATTAAACAGTGCAGTCATCCCTCAGGTTTCGATAGGAGTGTCTGGTAGATTACCCCACTCTGACCAGGAGCCATCGTAAGCTCTGATAGAAAACCCCAGAGACTTACCTACCAGATAGGTAAACCCCGAACGATGATGGCTCTGACAATGGGTAATCACCTTTTTGTCCGGGGTAATGCCGAGCTGTTCAAGAACACCGGCGATGTCGCTGCGAATTCTGAGATTACGGTCATGATCCATGGCCAGTGTCCATTCAAGGTTCACGGCTCCCGGGATGTGGCCTCCTCTTTGGGAGAAACGTTTTTCACCCTGGTATTCATCAGCTGATCGGGCATCCCAGATCACGGTGTTCGGGTCTTCCAGAGAATCCATGATGAACTCTTTGCTGGCTATCACGGAGTTGTCAATCTTCAGATCAACCCGGGTAGGCTCAGGACGGTTAATGGTACTTTCGGTGGGATGGCCCTCTTTCAGCCAGACGTGTGCACCACCGTTCAGGTAGCTGTATTTCTTGTGTCCGATCACATCCAGAGTCCAGATGAAACGGCCCGCCCAGCCACCGCCTTCGTCATCATAAACAACAATGTGTTTGTTTTTGCTGTAGCCAATGTTGGAGAGCATCTGGCTCAGCTGTTCAACGGCAGGCAATTTGCCTGCGGCAGGTTTTACACCAGAAACCATGCTCTGTGGCGCAACACTGACCGCACCGGGAACATGAGAATGGTCGTACAGTCGCGGGTTACACAAGTCTACTATCAGCAGGTTTTCGTGCCCCAGCAGAGGCGCCAGCTGTTCAGCTTCAAGAATCAGTGGCAGATCTTCTATCGAATTCATTTTACTTCTTCTTTCATGGCTCATGAGATAAAGCGATAGCATATGCTATCACGGACCTGTCAGACGTCCAGAGAGTTGACAATCTGTTTGTAACTGAACATTCTTTCTTCCAGAATCTCGCCATTTTCCAGAGCCTGTTTCAAGGCGCAGCCCGGTTCTTTCTCATGCTGGCAGTCGCGGAAACGGCAATGACCGAGATAAGGTCTGAATTCCCTGAAACCCTCAAGAACCGACTGGGCATCAATATGCCAGAGGCCGAATTCCCGAATGCCGGGTGAGTCAATCAACATGCCACCTGCGGGGAAGTGAAAGAGTTTTGCGGCGGTGGTTGTATGCATACCTTTGCCGGTCGCTTCGGACAGCTCACCGACGCGGATATCAACACCAGGTAACAGGGCATTAACCAGAGAAGATTTGCCTACACCACTCTGCCCGACAAAGACACTGACATGCTCATCCAGCAGAGCCTTGAGAGGGGCCAGTCCATCTTCGGAGCGGGTAGAGGCCCGGAGGGCCTGATAACCAATATCTTCATAAATCGACAGCATGTCGTTCATCAGTTCCATGCCCTCATCATCCAGCAGGTCGATTTTGTTCAGCAACAGTACGGGTTCGATGCCTACGGTCTCAGCAGCCACCAGATAACGGTCAATCAGGTTGGCGTGGGGAATGGGTATTGGCGCTATGACCAACACGATGTAGTCGATATTGGCGGCAACGGGTTTGATTCGACCATGGTTGTCAGGTCGGGTTAGCAGGCTGGTGCGATCTTCAAGGGCAACCACCACTCCGGTTCCGTCTTTCAGAGACGGGCGCCATACCACCTGATCGCCGGTGACCAGAGGTGGCAGGTTGGTTCGCAGGTGACATCGATGAATAGCCCCGGGTTGGCCTGGTGGCTCAATATCCAGTGTTGCACCATAGTGGGCGATGACCAGACCCTGTTGTTCAGGCCCCAGGTTATCGTCCTGCATTTGCTGCTCAATAAGCTGTTCTCGCTTTTGGGCCCGGGCAATGCGCTCCTGCTGGACCTTCTCTATGCGCCATTTCTGTTTGCGCGTCAGTTTGCGCTTACTCATGGTTTGCTCAAGGTTTTACCTGATCTGCTGAATAGGGTTCTGGCTTTTCATGGCTCCTGACCGTGAATAGCCTTTGTCTCGCCGATGCCCATATTTTTAAATGGGTAGACAGAAGGTGCCAATCAATATTGAGCCGCAGAGCGGTCAGTTGGGAGCGAGTGTAGGTTTCACGGAGGGATTATGATCGGTTAGACTTAATAAGTCAGCCATGGCTTTCTTCATTTGCAATTATTTTTTTATGAAAATGTCACAGGATTGGGTTTAGGGCTATTTCAAATGCTTAGCTCCGGGCCGTGTTCACTGCAAACGGGCTGGCACATCACTTCATAGGAAATCGGGTGCTTGATGGCTAAAGCAGACAACCTTGTCTGGATCGACCTGGAAATGACCGGTCTTGATCCTGAACAGGACCAAATTCTGGAAATTGCGACAATTGTTACAGATGGTCAGCTGAATTTTATTGCTGAAGGCCCGGTGATAGCGGTGCATCAAAGCGATGCAGTGCTGGAGAATATGAATGAGTGGTGTATCAAAACCCACGGTGAAACGGGATTGACCCAGAGAGTCCGTGAGAGCCAGATCAGCCTGACTGAAGCTGAGCAAATGACTCTGGCCTTTCTCAGACAGCATTCCGATGCCGGTGCCTCTCCCATGTGCGGGAACAGTATTGGTCAGGATCGCCGCTTTCTGAACCTTTACATGACAGAGCTTCATAATTTCTTCCACTACCGCAATATCGATGTCAGCACGTTAAAAGAGTTAGCAAAAAGGTGGAAGCCTGAGATGCTGGATCATTTTACCAAGAAAGGCACTCATCTGGCGTTGGAAGATATTCGCGAATCCATCGAAGAGCTGCGTTTCTACCGTCAGCACTTTATTCAATCCTGATCAGATAATCAGAACAGTGACTCTGAAAAAAGAGTGGCTGTTCTTTTTCGTCAGTTCTTTTTCATCATTGCAGCTCTGACAGCAAAAGCCAGATAGCTTCAGTCAGACATATACGTTAAGCTGCCCACCCCTCCATGTCTTCAGCCCGGTTCTGCTGAATGACGCCAACCGGGAATCTTTCATGAGTTTTGACTCGCTGGGTTTATCAGCTCCCATCCTCCAAGCTGTTACAGAGCAAGGTTATGTCACTCCATCCCCTATTCAGTCTCAGGCTATTCCTGCAGTGCTTGAAGGCCACGACGTTATGGCCGCAGCTCAGACAGGTACCGGGAAAACGGCAGGCTTTACGCTGCCCATACTGGAAAAGCTGGCAATGGGGGCTCGTGTTCAGGCCAATCAGGTGCGGGCGTTAATTCTGACACCGACCCGGGAACTGGCAGCTCAGGTGGCGGAAAGTGTGGAAATCTATAGTCGTCATCTTCCTCTTCGCTCAACCATGGTATTTGGAGGGGTCAAGATCAATCCCCAGATGATGAGGTTGAGAAGAGGTGTGGATGTGCTGGTGGCAACCCCGGGAAGGCTGCTGGATCTTTACAACCAGAATGCTGTGAAGTTCAAACAGCTGGAAGTACTGGTGCTGGACGAAGCCGACCGTATGCTGGACATGGGCTTTATTCATGATATTCGCAAGATTCTGGCGGTACTTCCCAAAAACAGGCAAAGCCTGCTGTTTTCGGCGACGTTCTCCGATGATATTCGTCAACTGGCAAAAGGTCTGGTGCGTTCACCGGTAGAGATCTCGGTGACACCAAAAAACGCCACCGCTAAAACCGTAGACCAGTGTGTCTACCCTGTGGATAAAAGCAAAAAGACCGCACTGCTGACTCAGTTGATCAAAGAGAACAATTGGCGTCAGGTGCTGGTGTTTACCCGAACCAAACACGGTGCCAACCGGCTGACACGGCATCTTGAGGGCAAGGGGGTTCAGGCTGCTGCTATACACGGCAATAAAAGTCAGAGTGCCCGGACAAAAGCACTGGCTGAGTTTAAACGCGGTGAAATTCGCATTCTGGTGGCCACCGATATCGCTGCACGGGGACTGGATATTGATCAGTTGCCGCAAGTCGTTAACTATGATCTGCCGAATGTTGCCGAAGACTACGTTCACCGGATCGGAAGAACGGGTAGGGCTGGTGCGACCGGACAAGCCGTCTCTCTGGTGTGTGCCGACGAATTCAAAGAGCTGGTGGCGATTGAAAGGTTAACCCGTCAGGTCATTGACCGAGAGGAAATCCCCGGCTTCAAGCCTGTGAATGCTTTGCCCGAATCGAAACTGGATATTCGTTCACCGAAACGCAAGAAGCCTAAAAAGCCAAAGAAACCCAGAGCACAGCATCAGGACGGGCAGCGCTCTGGAGAGGTTTCCAGAGGTCATAAACCCAATACGCCTGCCAGTCGCAAACGGGGTGCAGAAACCAAACAGGTGGTCAGACAGTCAGGACCAGGAAAGCCACATCCCAAGGTCATTTAAATGATTGAGAGCGGCCAGTCAGAAGTCGCTGACTGGCAAACCCTTCAATCGGGCGAAGGGGAAATATGCTGGTGACGTATCAGCCACTGCCCACAATGGTTTTCCAGAAAAATAGTGACCCGGATTCGGGTATCTTCAAACCCCTTCACGGGTAGCATCATGCAGAGACAGGCCGCTTCGCCAAAATGGTAAACAATTGGCTCGCTTTTTCCTGCTTCAAAAGCTGCGGTACAGGATTCACCGGCATTGAAATAGTCCGTAAACCGCTGCTCTAATGTTTTCCGTTCATTCAAATTGACATGCAGTCCAAAGCTGTGAGGCTCATCGTCTGTTACGAATAACGACATGATGCCACGAATATCTTTGGACTGAATGTAATGATCGTATTGTTTAACAATATGAAGAAAGGGCGTGAGTGATTCACCCGATAACTTTACAGACATGATCAAAAACCTTTGGAATCTGTACCTCGGTAGCTCCTAAGGGTAGTCCATGTGTAAATTTAATCGTGAGAATCCGGGCTGTGTTGTTGAGTATGTTGTTTAAGCGCCCAGTCCACATGTTCTTTCACCAGCTTCGAAGGATGGTCCCTGCGCTGGCGAAGCGCTGACACGACTTTCCCGGTTGTGGGGGCGTTGCCGAGACCTACCGCCAGATTCCTCAACCAGCTTTCAAAACCTGCACGCCGGATCGGTGAACCTGCCGTGCGCTCCAGAAATTCTTTTTCCGTCCACAGAAAGAGATCAGCCAGATCACTGTTATCCAGATGATGACGGGGCTGAAAGTCACTTTCCTGTGTGTGTCTGGCAAATCGATTCCAGGGACAGGTGAGCTGGCAGTCATCACAGCCAAAAATCCTGTTACCGATTTTGCTGCGCAGCTCTTCGGGTATGGGTCCACTGTTTTCAATGGTCAGGTAGGAAATGCACTTTCTGGCATCCACTTTGTAGGGTTCTACAATCGCGCTGGTAGGACAAATATCCATGCAAGCAGTACATCGACCGCAATGGTCCTTCTCATATGGTTCATCAGTGGGCAGAGGTAAATTGGTAAAGAGTTCTCCCAGGAAAAAGAAAGAACCTGCCTGACGGTTGATAATCAGGGAGTGTTTGCCCATCCAGCCCAGACCGGCCTGCTGAGCCAGAGGTCTTTCCATCACCGGTGCGCTGTCAACAAAGGCGCGATAACCATGGCTTCCGGCAATATCAGCTATTTTTTTTCCGAGCTGGGTTAAGCGCTTGCGAATCAGCTTGTGGTAATCACGTCCCAAAGCATAACGGGAGACATAAGCCTTTTCCGGCTCATTCAGAATCTTGACGGTCTCGGTTTCTGCGGGCAGATAATCCATTCTGGCGGAGATAACCCTTATGACACCTTCATGAAGCTTTTCAGGGTGGCATCTGAGTTCTTTGTGCCGCTCCATATATTGCAGGTCTCCATGAAGGCCCAGATCAAGCCACTGCAGAAAGTGCTTTTTGTCACGGTCCGGGATTCGGGCTTTGGTAATACCCACCTGCTGAAAGCCTAAATCTCTGGCCCAAAGACGAATATCGTCAGCCAGCTTATGATAATCAAGGCTTTCAGAAGAGCGGTTGGAGGTAGACACGTTGATCAGTTACTGCCAGGAAAGAATCTGAGAATGTTGACGAGCATTCTAACACACTCGTTGTCGAGAATAGTGGCAGATACGCAGAAAAGCCTGATTGTTGGCCACGTCCCGCACGGAATCGAAGCTGTTTACCTGTCAATATTAGGGTAATCTATGGAGGCAGGGGTGAACACTTATGTACGATAGCGCTCAAGTTGACATCTGTGATCGGCTTTACACCGCAGAACAAGTACGTCGGCTGGATGATACGGCAATCAATGATTTTCAGATCAATGGCTTTGAACTGATGAATCGGGCTGCCCGTGCGGCTTTTCGCTCTTTGATAAATCATTGGCCAGACCTTCTTCACGGCAAACGGCTTCGGGTCTTCTGCGGTGGCGGGAATAATGGCGGTGATGGTTATCTGGTGGCCATGCTGGCAGCCAAACGGGGTGGGGCGGCTTCAGTGACTTTCCTGTCCTCGCCGGAAAAACTGTCAGGAGATGCCCTGCTAGCCTACCAAACCTGCATAGCAGCAGGTGTTGATGTTGAGCCTTACACACCAGAGACGCCACTGACCGGCGACGTTTTCGTGGATGCCCTGCTGGGAACGGGGCTGGGAAGAGACGTTGAGGGACACTATCGAGACGTTGTGACTCGAATCAATGAATCGGGCCGACCTGTTCTGGCTGTTGATATTCCTTCCGGTCTTTGCGCCGATAAAGGCGCTGCTCTGGGCGTTGCTATAAAAGCGGATGTGACCGTGACATTCATTGGTATGAAACTGGGGCTGAGTTCTGGCAGAGGAAAAGAGCTGTCCGGACAAGTTGAGTTTGCTGATCTGGAAGTGCCGGAAGCGGTTTATGAGGCTGTACCCTACGAAGCTCTGAGATTGTCAGAAGACAGGCTGAGTCGCTGGGTTCAGCCCCGGTCCAGAGATTCACACAAAGGCGACCATGGACATGTTATGGTGGTGGCCGGGAACCATGGTATGCCCGGAGCAGCGATTATGTCGGCAGAAGCTGCACTATGTTGTGGTGCGGGTCGGGTCACAGTGGCCACTCGTCGGGAACATCTCCTGGCCCTGGCAGCCCGTCGTCCAGAGTTAATGGCATCGGCTGTTTCAGGAGCGGAAGATCTTCGTTCGCTCATGGAAGGGAAAAATCTTGTGGTGGTGGGACCCGGTCTGGGAAAAGATCCGTGGGCCCGGGAGCTACTGACAGAAGTACTGCAAGCCGAGTGTCCTGTGGTGGTCGATGCCGATGGCCTCAATATTATTTCGGAAGATCCGGCGTTGCTTAAATATCGAAAGTACCCGATGATTCTCACACCTCATACCGGTGAAGCGGCGAGACTGCTGGAGACCCGAAGTTCAACCATTAGTGCTGATCGGGTTAAGGCTGCGAAAGAACTATTTAAGCGTTTCGGCGCGGTGGTCGTTCTAAAGGGGGCGGGTACACTTGTATACGACGGAAAAACCCTGAACCTCTGTTCTGATGGTAATCCGGGAATGGCTGTAGCGGGTATGGGGGATGTACTCAGTGGCGTGATTGCTGCACTGGCCGCTCAAGGGCTGGAGACCCATGCTGCTGCAGCTTTGGGGGTCTGGTTACATGCGACAGGTGCAGACCATTTAGCAGAGCTTCAGGGCGAAAGAGGGATCCTGGCGCTGGAAACCGTGCCTTACATAAGAAGTCAACTGAATAAAATAGCAAAACAGCCTTGAGCTATAGAAACAACAAACAATGAACGGGTGCACGTACCCGTCTACGTCAAGATAATAGTGAGTGTATGGAAGGCAGGATTGAGCTGCTGATTGATAATGAGCAGGAAATGGTTCAGCTGGGCAAGCAGCTGGCTGAAGTAAGCGGCGGTCACGCCGTCATTTATCTGGTGGGAAACCTGGGGGCCGGGAAAACCACTTTATGCCGGGGTATTCTGCATAGTCTTGGTCATCAGGGGGCGGTTAAAAGCCCGACTTATACTCTGGTCGAGCCCTATAGCATTGAAGGTCAACAGGTTTATCATTTTGATCTGTACCGCCTGGCTGATCCTGAAGAGCTTGAGTTTATCGGAGGGCGGGATTATTTTGAAGAAGACTGTCTGTGTCTGATCGAGTGGCCCTGCAAAGGTGAGGGGGCTCTGCCAGAGGCCGATCTGGAAGTACAACTGGATTACAACCTGCCCGGACGCAAGGCCCTGGTCAAAGCAGGGACCGAACGCGGGCAGGGTCTGTTGAGAAAACTGCAGGGACGGCAGGAGGGAGAATGTCGTCAAGGATAAGGAAGTTCTTTATTGCTGCTTTGCTGATGTTACCTCTGCCATTGTCGGCAGCCCAGGTCAATGATATTCGTGTCTGGCGTTCTCCTGATAAAACCCGTCTGGTCTTCGATGTCTCCAGTGAAGTGGCTCACTCGCAGTTCTTTCTGGACAACCCCCGAAGGCTGGTGCTGGATATTCGTGGCACTCAAAAAACTAAAAATGTAGCCAGTCCCCGTCTCGGTACCACCCCTATAAACAAGATTCGCTATGGTGTCAGAAATAAGAAAGACCTGCGCATTGTTTTGGACCTGAAAAATAAGGTCACCAGCAAAAGCTTCCTGCTTAAGCCCAATGCCACATACGGCTATCGTCTTGTGGTGGACCTCTTTGATGATTCGACAAAAACAGCAGGGCCGGTAAAAGAGCCCACTAAAACTCCTTCTGCAAGAGATATTGTTGTGGCTATTGATGCCGGCCATGGTGGCGAAGATCCGGGGGCTCTGGCCTATGGTGGGGGGCATGAAAAAGTCGTCACGCTGAACATTTCCAAAGATCTTGCTGCGCTGTTGAAAAAAGAGCCCGGCTTCGAGCCTGTTCTGGTGAGAACCGGAGACTACTACATTCCTCTGCGTGAACGTGCTGTTATCGCTCGTAAAGCTGGAGCCGATCTGTTCATATCCATTCATGCTGATGCTTTTACCGATCCCCGTGCTAATGGTGCCTCGGTGTATGCCCTGTCCAGGGGGGGAGCGACCTCGGAGACTGCCCGCTGGCTTGCTCACAGGGCAAACTCGTCAGATCTGATTGGTGGTGAAGGGGGCATATCCCTGGGCGACAAAGACGATATTCTGGCGGGTGTTTTGCTGGATCTCTCTATGACCTCAACGCTGTCTTCCAGTCTGGAAGTCGGTGACAGGGTGCTAAAGCATATTGGTACGATTAACAGGTTGCACAAGGAGCAAGTGGAGCAGGCTGCATTTGTTGTTCTGAAGTCTCCCGATATTCCCTCTATCCTGGTGGAAACAGGCTTTATCTCCAACCCTAAAGAAGGGCGTAAACTGAAAACCCGAAACCATCAGCGTGCCATGGCCCGACAGATATACAAAGGAGTAAAAGGCTACTTTGTGAACAAACCTCCGCCCGGTACTCTGGTCTCCAGGCTTAAGGCTGAGGGTAAAATAGATACACGCCCGGACCAGTATGTGATTCAGGCCGGTGATACTTTGTCAGAGATTGCCAGTCGTTTTGATATCAGTCTGAGTTCATTGAAAACAGCCAATAATATCAGCCGGTCAGATACGATCAGAACTGGACAGATGTTGGTTATTCCCAACTAAAAGACACCTGAAGAGAATGTCAGTCATGCTGACAGGCTAGTCAGTTCCTTCCCGGGCTTTTTCCCATAAAGTGTCATTATGTGAAAAATCCCGGGGGGAACCGGTTATGCATTTGAGGGCGTTAGTTCACTCATTACCCACCCATCTGAACCAGTCATCATCCAATGACCTGTCGAACCGTGGTCAGGATAACCTTTTTAATGAGAACAACCGGGTCAATCGGCCTGGGTATCGGGTTTTCAGCGATACCTTTACCAAGCTGGATAGTCGGTCCATTGCCGAGTTTGAAAATCTGGCGTTTTCTCCCCCCGGCCTTGAGGAGCCTAAAGTCGATCTGTCAGATTTGCTGGAATCCTATGAGGTGATTACAGAGTACCCTGTTATTGATTTGGTCGTCAGAGGGGGGGCTGGACCTTCTGCACCCCGGTCTGTTGCTATCGGGCAACGTTTATTGATGCCTGAGCAGATTTGGAAGCAGAAAGAAGTACAAAGGGAGCTGGAAGCTCAGGAAAAAAAGCGCGGGCTGGCCGGCGAACCGGAAGTTCTGGCAGAACAGATAACAGAACAAAAAGAGCCGGAAGAAGCTCCAGTGATTGATACGCTGACCGGTATGCCTGTGAGAGAGCTTGAAAATAAAGTGTGGGAGTTTCTGTTCAAAGTAGTCGATACTCTGTCTCCGGCAGCAGGCAAAGTTAAGGGAGTCGTAACCGATGTTGTCTCAGAGGAGAAGGTAGAACAGCTAAAGACAGGTCTTAAGAGCGTTCTGAAAAATCAGGTTGATTATGAAGTCAACGAAAACATTGGACGGCGTATCCTGCAGATAGCGCAGATTTGTGGTTCTACCGGTCCATTATTGCCAGCATTGACACTGCTGGGGTACTCCACTCCGGGTTATCAGTTTATTCCGGCAATGCTGGCACTCTGGCGACTCAAGGATTTCAGGGAAGAGATTTCTGCGCTGTATTACGACCACAATGCCACACCTGCGCTGGTGGATCTTACCATTAGTTGGGTGCCAACTTTAGCGTTCAGTCTTTCAGGATTCTAACCACTTGGCAAAAGTTGATGGAGACTGATAGTCTTTCTGGCAATAAAACCGGACTGATTGACCTACCTCTATGAAACCTATCCGTTTACTCGATACCCGCCTTGCTAACCAGATTGCTGCCGGTGAGGTGGTTGAACGTCCTGCATCGGTTGTTAAAGAACTGCTGGAAAACAGTCTTGATGCCGGCGCAAAACGAGTGAATGTCGAAGTAGAAAGTGGTGGTGTCAAATTAATCCGTATTCGTGATGACGGACATGGCATTGCCAAAGATGATCTGGCATTAGCCCTGTCGAGACATGCAACCAGTAAGATTTCTGAACTGGAAGACCTGGAAGGTGTCGGCACCCTGGGTTTTCGCGGTGAAGCTCTGGCATCCATTAGTTCGGTTTCACGCTTAACATTAACGTCTCATGTTGATGGTCAGGAGTCGGGCTGGCAGGTTCGTTCGGAAGGGCGTGATATGGAAGCTGTTTTAAATCCAGCGCCCCACCCCGTGGGTACGACAATTGAAGTCAAGGATCTGTTTTTTAATACACCTGCGCGGCGGAAATTCCTGCGGACAGAAAAAACAGAGTTTTCCCATCTCGAAGAAGTCGTAAAACGTTTGGCCTTGTCCCGGTTTGATGTAGGGTTTGGCCTGAGGCATAACCAGCGCAGTATTCATCAACTAAGACCCTGCAGCACACAAGCTGAGAAAGATCGCCGGGTAGCGTCCCTGTGTGGACCAAAGTTTATTGAAAACTCGGTGATTGTTGATGTCGAGGTTTCAAATCTAAAGCTTTGGGGATGGGTAGGATTACCAACGTTTTCCCGTTCCAGCGCTGATCTTCAGTACTTCTTTGTTAACGGCCGGGTAATCAGAGATAAACTGGTCGCACATGCTGTTCGTCAAGCCTATCGTGATGTGCTTTATGGGGGTAGACATCCAACCTTTGTCTTGTATCTTGAGCTTGATCCGGCGCAGGTGGATGTTAACGTTCACCCAACCAAGCACGAGGTCCGATTCAGGGATGGTCGAACAGTCCATAACTTCCTGTTCAGTACGTTGCATCGTGCTCTGGGAGAAGTGTCTCCAGAAGATCAACTGCCTTCAGCGGCTCTGTCTTTACAGCCCAAAAGCCAAGCCTCAGGTATTGAAGGAGGCGAATTCAAGAGTCAGGAAAGTATGAAACTGTCCCCGGCTCCAGCCAGTCCCTCCTTTTCTTATAGTGCAGCTTCAGGGCAGCCGTCAGCGTTTTCAGGTGCAAGACAAGCAAGAGAAACACCTCTGCCAGATCAAATTCAGAAGCAGATTCAGGCATACGGTGAGCTTTATGCTTCAGGTGCCACGGAGCGAAGCCCTCTTCAGGAAGATCAGCCCTCAGCCATCAATGATACTCCAGCCGAACAGTCTGCCTCCGTAAATCTGCCAGAACAGACGGCAGATATCCCACCCCTGGGCTACGCCATAGCACAACTGAAAGGTATTTATATTCTCTCTGAGAACGAGCAGGGGATGATTCTGGTCGACATGCATGCTGCTCACGAACGCATTACTTATGAACGGATGAAAATTTCCTGGCATGCCGATGGTATTAAAGCCCAGCCTCTGTTGGTGCCAAAATCAATTGCTGTCAGTGATCGTGAGGCGACCTGTGCCGAAGAAAATTATGAGTACTTCAAAAAGCTTGGATTGGCGCTTGAGCGAATGGGACCAGAAACACTTTTGGTGCGTCAGTTGCCGGTTATGCTTCACAATGCTGATGTAGAAAAGCTGGTCCGTGATGTGCTTTCAGATCTGATACAGCACGGTGACAGTGATCGTGTGGAAAGTCAGATGAATGAGGTACTGGCCACCATGGCCTGTCATGGTTCAGTACGAGCTAATCGTCGTCTTTCAACCGAAGAAATGAATGCTCTGCTCAGGGACATGGAGCGGACAGAACGCAGCGGACAGTGTAACCATGGAAGACCCACCTGGACCT
Source organism: Endozoicomonas sp. ONNA1 (assembly GCF_024606325.1). Classification (NCBI taxonomy): domain Bacteria; kingdom Pseudomonadati; phylum Pseudomonadota; class Gammaproteobacteria; order Oceanospirillales; family Endozoicomonadaceae; genus Endozoicomonas; species Endozoicomonas sp. ONNA1. Next base: position 14,867 of record NZ_JAHHPN010000586.1, on the reverse strand, counting down.
TATTGACACTGGATCAGCTGGACAAACTGTTTTTGAGAGGGCGCTAATTTACCCCGGAGCCAGTGTATCCGCCAAGAAAGCAGGGCTGTCTGACTATCCTTTCCGCTCCAACAAACCATCCACAGCCTTTGACAGAATAACCAGACAGCCCAATTCGAGAAAACTCTGACTTTAGATGGACCAGGATATACCTAGTTGCAGGGCCTGATAATCGGTCTGATAGTCATCTGCCTTGCTGAACTGGTAGCTGCCGTAAACTTCCATATCGGCTGTCAGGCTGTGCCCCACTCTCACCTTCATTCGCCAGGCATCGTTGCTAGTGATATCAGCGGGTAGATAGGCCGTACGGCGAGCTATTTTCTGTCGCAGGTCAATGGTTCTCAGGTCGTCATCATTGAGATCCTTGTTGTAATCAACCTGAATGCCCAGACGCGTTCTGTCGTTAATGGCATCCAGAAAAACACCTGCTGCTGCATTCTTGAAGTCCAGCTCCTGATCCCCGAATACCATGGAAGAGAGATTGTTTCCGGACTCGGTAAAGCCATCTACTGATGATTTATGATAACTGGCGGAAACGACGGGGCCTGCTTTTATATTACCATTGTCGTAAAGTGCATAGCCCGTATCCAGTGTTAATCCATAGAGCTTGCCCGCAGTGGAGCTACTTTCTTTACGTGTCAGGGCACCTAAACGGAAACCACGCTTATTTTTATAATCGAGGTCGAAATAGTTCACTGCTGCATTGGAAAAGAACCTCTCTCCCTGGTAACTTGCAAAAAGACTGCCGCCGAGACTGTCGGTTTTATAGTTGGATTGCTCGGGTGTGTATCGAGTTTCAGCACCCTGTATGGCGATACCCAGCCTGAGTGCTTCTGTCAATTGGTAGTGCAGGCCCGCATGGATGACATAGCCCTTGTTGTTATTGGCTTTCCTGCCAACAGCGTCATAAATCTGGTTTTCTACTCCGGCTCCGCCGCCAAAAAATGACAAGGTGCCTGATTCCGCGTCTTTCCAGCGATGCTGTGCCAGTTCATTGAAAATATTGTTATTCAGTGTGGTTGAGTGAGAGTCTGCAATTCTTGGCAAGCCGCCGACTTCGGTGGCCCCCCTGATGGCCGACAAAATATAATCGCTGCCTATTTTGTGCATGACGCTGGAGGGGTGCAGGCCATCCCAGAATATTGACTTCTGTGCAACCCCCGTTGTGATGCGTTCTCTCTGGTCTCCCCCCTGATCAGGCGCTCTGCATGGGACGCCAATTGGCTCACCCTTAACCATACAGGTGATATCGGTATTTTCAGAGGAAAGATCAATGAAACCGAAGGCTGCCGCGTTATCAGACACCTCTGTAACCAGACCAGACAGATTCATATAGAAGATATTGGCACTGGACTTTCGGAGCTCTGTGAGGACGGCGTCATCAATCGCTTTACTGGCCATACTGAGTTGGTCACGGGTGCCAGATAACTCACGCTCTCCTCCTGGTGTTTCTCCAAGATTGGGAACATTGAGCAAAACGATATAACGAGCGCCATAGCTTTGGAGAGCATTGACACTGCCCACCATGTTTTGAGCAACTTCCCGGGGTGTCCGAAGCTGATGCACCACAAATACCACATCATTGCTGCCTCCCAAAACCATGTACATGGCTTTTTTATCTGCCTGCCCCTGGTTTCTCATGAAGAAGGTATTTTGCTTTTGAGCCTGGAAAAATTGCTCTGGATTTAATGGCGTGTACGGGCTGTCAGACGTGATTGATAAAAGAATTTCCTCACTGGAGTTGCCACTCACGGCAAAGTTATTGCCACCCGTCACAGAAGGGCTAAGATCAAGCCCCATTGTGCTGGCAATATTCTGATTGTATAAAGTTTTGTCTGAGAAAGTGAGTGGGAACAAACGCCCGGAAAAAGGGATTTTCAGGTTGCCGGTATCTGAGATACTGTCCCCAAAACTAAAAAACTGACTATAAAGTTCATTTGCATTTACAGGGGATAGCGTTAAAGAAAGAGCTGCTGCTAAAAGTACTTTTCGGTAAGAGGGCTTTAAAAACGGGACTGCTTTCATGATAAACCTGTTTTTTCGATCAGTTGGCGTCGGTCATTCCATTGTTCCTGTGCTCCAATTAAACCAAGGGTCTGTTCGAGAATAGACTGCCTTACTGTGGTAGCAACAAATTGCTAAAAAATTTTTGCCATCCCCGGTCAGTTTCGCGGAACTCTTTCATAAATTTCCAGTCTATAGCTTTTGAACCCGGGAACGCTTCAGGTACACTCGGCTACCCGTTTTCCTAATAACGCTTTATTTTTCTGTTTATGGCATCCGAACCGAGTACACAGAGGGTCTCTTCTGAAGAAAAACTGCCACCGGCTATTTTCCTGATGGGGCCCACTGCATCCGGCAAAACCGATCTGGCTATCCAGCTGGCAGAGCAGCTTCCCTGTGAGTTGATCAGTGTTGATTCGGCACTGGTCTACAAAGGCATGGATATAGGAACAGCTAAGCCCTCTGCGCAGGAGCTGGCTCAGGCTCCTCATCGGTTGATTGATATCCGGGATCCTTCCGAGCCTTATTCTGCAGCTGACTTTCGTAAGGATGCTCTCAGGGAAATGACGGAAATTACTAATAAGGGAAACATACCTCTTCTTGTGGGAGGTACCATGCTTTATTTCAAGGCGCTTCGGGATGGTCTGGCACCCCTGCCAGCCGCGGATCCTGAAATCAGGGAAATATTGATGGGCAGGGCAGAGTCTGAGGGCTGGCAGGCGCTTCATGAAGAGCTTCAGATTGTCGACCCTGTAGCCGCTCTTCGTATTAAAGCGACGGATACTCAGCGCCTGCAAAGGGCACTGGAAGTCTATTATGCGACAGGTAAGGTACTTTCCCGTTGGCATCTGGAGCAACAAGCCAGTCGACTGCCATATAATGTAGTCAATCTGGCTATTGCTCCCAAGGATCGATCAATACTTCATCAGCGCATTGAAACCCGTTTCAGGCTGATGCTGGAGCGTAACTTCATGGATGAAGTCAGGGCTCTTTATGAGAGGGAAGATCTGGATATTTCACTGCCTTCCATCAGAGCGGTGGGTTATCGCCAGGTCTGGAGATATCTTGAAGGGGAGATGGATTACTCCACCATGGTGGAAAAAGGCGTGGTCGCTACCCGGCAACTGGCCAAGCGACAGTTGACCTGGCTCAGAAGCTGGCCCGATATACACTGGCTGGACAGTATGTCGGAAAACCGGTTAGAAGAAGCCTTAAAATGGCTGAAGCCCGTCCTCAAATAAGGAATAATAAGAAGTGTGATTTCTGTATAACTCTTCTGGCCCCGGCTTTGTATTGGTTACATCCTTGACAAAGTGTATTGGAAAAGGCTGGTACGTGAGCACCTGCAATAGTTTCTGCAGGTCCGGTATGAGTAGCTAGTATTACCTATTGATGGCAGTGTGGGGCTTCGCTTACTGTTGCCCGGCTGAATTTCTGGGCTGTACACAGATTGAACAATCAGGTACTGGCACTGCCGGTCGAGCGAATAGCCCAACTAGAAGTGAACAAAGGCTATTCAAAAACCCGAGAATTAATAAGGAGTACAGAAATGTCAAAAGGGCATTCTCTACAAGACCCTTACCTTAATGTGCTGCGTAAAGAGCGCGTGCCGGTTTCCATTTACCTGGTAAACGGCATCAAACTCCAGGGACAGATCGAATCATTCGATCAGTTCGTAATCCTTCTGAAAAACACTGTTAGCCAGATGGTTTACAAGCACGCAGTATCAACTGTAGTGCCAAGCCGTCCGGTACGTCTGCCGATGCAGGGGCAGGAAGGCATGGCCGAGCACGACGAGCAGGAATAAACTTTTTGCTGGTTGATTAGAAGGCGCTTTCGTAGCGCCTTTTGACGTTTAAGAGTTTTATAAACACTGCGTCTACGATTGAAGCATTTTCCACTATGAACAGTGTCATATGGAAGAAACAGCTGTGTAGAACAATAATCGGGCGGTATACTGACACGCTGGCAGCTTGTTTTTAACGAATAATTCAGGTCGTTTAATACTCTCTGCTGCGTAAATGAATGGTTCCGGTCGCAGTTAGCAGCCATAAGAGAAACATTGTCGTCCTGCCATAATGCCATCTGGTCTTGAGTCATCCGGGAACGACGTCTGCTTTATGGTCACTGGTCCCTTGTGAAAGAAAATAATTTCAGGAGTTCTGTTTGTTTTTTGAACGCCATGAAGGTGGTGAAAGTGCAATCCTTGTTCATCCGGATATGAGTGAAGACAAGGAACGGGAAGATCCGCAGGAATTTATGGAGCTGGTTCGTTCCGCTGGTGTTGAAACTCTGGCTTTTATCACAGTGAACGTGCGGTCTCCTTCTCCCCGCTATTTTGTGGGTCCTGGCAAAGTCGAAGAAATCCGTCAATCCGTGTTTCAGCAAAGGGCTGAAATTGTTCTGTTTAATCACGCTTTGTCGCCTAGTCAGGCCAGAAACCTTGAAAAAGAGCTGGAATGCCGCGTCATCGACCGCACCGGACTGATTCTGGATATTTTTGCTCAGCGTGCCAGAACCTTTGAGGGTAAGCTGCAGGTTGAATTGGCTCAGCTTGAATACATGAGTACCCGTCTGATCCGTGGCTGGACTCACCTGGAGAGGCAGAAAGGGGGTATTGGTCTGCGGGGGCCGGGTGAGACCCAGTTGGAGACTGACCGCAGATTGCTGAGGGCGAGAATCAAGAGCATTACCCGCCGATTGGAAAAAGTTCGTAAGCAGCGTGCTCAGGGGCGCCGTTCCCGAAAGAGGGCAGAAGTGCCGCAGGTTTCTCTGGTGGGTTATACCAACACGGGCAAATCTACATTATTCAATAGCATGACTCAGTCGGATGTTTATGCGCAGGATCAGTTGTTTGCCACACTGGACCCAACCTTGAGAAGGCTGGATCTTGCCGATCTGGGGCCGGTGATTTTGGCGGATACGGTAGGATTTATTCGACACCTGCCTCATAAGCTGGTCGAAGCCTTTCGGGCGACTCTGGAAGAAACCCGTCAGGCAGATTTGCTGTTGCATGTGATCGATGCTCATGATCCGGAACGTCTGGAAAACATCAGGGAAGTGCATGAGGTTCTCAAAGAAATTGATGCCAATGAAGTACCCGCACTGCAGATCTATAACAAGATTGATCTGCTGGCTGAGGTAACGCCTAAAATCCAGCGTGATGATAATGGACGACCTGAAAGGGTCTGGGTCTCTGCAAAAGACGGTGTGGGTCTGGAGTTAATCGAACAGGCTATTACCGAATTGCTGGGCGATGATATGGTTCAGGGGCGTCTGCTGCTGAAGGCTGCCCAAGGAAAAGTGAGAGCACGTTTGTACCAAATGGGTGCCATTCAGTCAGAAGAGTATTCTGACAATGGTGAACTCTTGCTGGCTATCCGTATGCCCAGAAGTGACTTTGACCGTGTCGCTAAACAGGAAGGGTTGCAGGCAGATTGCCTGATAGAAGGGTAGGATTATTGTTACCGAATAGTCAGTGATGTGTCAGGAAGATGCGGTGATTACTAATATGAGCTTGCACTTCCTGCTGTCCAAACTCTACAATCTGGCCTAGGAGTCCTGTCAGACCTGAGATAATTTCATACTCGAAAGCTTGAGTTAGACAGGCTCCCGGAACGACACAACTGGTCTGTAGCCGAAAGTCGTGGTGTTGGAAAAGTGCTGAATATTCACTCTTCCAGTCAAGCCTTCGGGGATCACGACCGGGGAGACAATACGCCTGTCCGGGCAAGGTCACGTTCACAGATCTGTCAGGCCGATCGCCTTATGGGTTTTTTTGTACTGTTGTAAAGAGAATAACCCTGTCGTGATGGCGAGGATCAGCTTTACAGCAAAATAGTTTGCTCACAGAGCCAGTTTGGACCATCCAAGTCCTGACGCATCAGCTGGGCAGAGAATTCGTTACTGACTCTACGGAGACATATATGGCCTGGAACGAGCCGGGTGGAAACAGCCAGGATCCATGGGGTAGTGGAAAAAATAACGGTGGTGGCAAAAATCAGGGGCCACCTGATCTGGACGAGGCATTCCGCAAACTGCAGGACAAACTGAACTCAATGTTTGGTGGTGGCAAGAGCGGAGGCAGTTCAGGCAGAGGGGGCAATGACTCCGGTTCTTCTTCAGGAATGTTTATCGGAATCATAGTTCTGGCAATTGTCGCCTATCTGTGGAACGCAATTTACACCGTCGATGAAAAAGAGCGTGCTGTTATTTTGCGTTTCGGGGTATATACCGAGACCGTTGGTCCGGGTCTTCACATGTATTTCCCACCTTTTGAAAGCAAGTTTCAGGAAAAGGTGACTGAACTTCGTACCTATAACCTGAGACAGCAGATGCTGACTGAAGACGAAAACATTGTTGAAGTCTCCATGTCTGTCCAATACAACATTGAAGACGTTAAAAATTATGTTCTGAACGTCGCCAAGCCACTGATGAGTCTTGAACAGGCCACTCAGAGTGCTCTGCGCCATGTCGTCGGCAGCTCTGAGATGTATCAGGTACTGACCCAGGGACGTGAAGTTCTGGGGCAGGAAGTTCGTACTCGTTTGCAGGAGTACCAGGAAAACTATGGTACAGGGCTGCGCATTGGGAAAGTCAACATTGAAAGTGCCCAGCCTCCAAAAGAAGTTCAGGCCGCTTTTGATGATGTTATCCGTGCCCGGGAAGACGAACAGCGTGCCAAGAATAAGGCGGAAGCATACGCTAACAAGGTTATTCCTGAGGCCCGTGGTAAAGCTCAGCGGACTATTGAAGAGGCAAATGCGTACCGCGATGAGGTCATTGCCAGAGCTGAAGGTGAATCTGATCGTTTCTCCAAGCTGCTGACAGAGTACAAACGTGCACCTGAAGTGACACGTGAGCGTCTCTACATCGAAACTGTTGAAGAAGTTCTGAAGAACACCAGCAAGGTACTGGTGGATGTCAAGGGTGGCAATAATATGATCTACCTGCCACTGGATAGACTGACCCAGGGCAAGTCATCCATGCCAGCCCAGCCATCTGAGCTGAGCAGTCAGGATTTGTCTGACATCAGTAATCGCGTTGCAGAGGAGCTGAGCAAGCGAGTGAACAGTGCACGTAGCAGTGGGAGGGTTGGTCGATGAATCAGAAAGGTTTTACAGCCCTGATCGCCGGTCTTGTCATCTTGGTTCTGGCTTGGAGTTGTCTCTTTGTTATCAGCGAGCGTGAGCGCGCTGTGCAGCTGCGTTTTGGTCAGCTGGTGAATCCGAATCTCAAGCCGGGTCTGCACTTTAAATTCCCGTTCGTGGATAACGTGCGCATTTTTGATGCCCGTCTGCAACACCTCGAGGTGCCATCTGAGCGCTTCCTGACGCTGGAACAGAAAGCCGTTATTGTGGATTCCTACATCAAGTGGCGAATTGCGGATGTAGCCAAATTCTACAAGTCTACAGCTGGTGATATTTTTCGTGCTAACACACTGCTTTCTCAGCGTGCTGAATCCAGAATGCGTAACAAGTTTGGTGGTTTGACACTGAACGAGGTGGTATCCGGTCAGCGTGATAAGCTGATGAATGATATCACCAGTAATCTCGATAAAGTGGCCAGGGAAGAGCTGGGTGTGACTGTGGTTGATGTCCGGGTTAAGAAAGTCGACCTGCCACCTCAGGTCAGTGACTCGGTATTCGAACGTATGTCTTCCGAGCGTGAAAAAGAAGCTCAGGAATACCGCTCTAAAGGTCAGGAAATGGCCGAAGGTATCCGTGCTAATGCGGACCGCGAACAGCGCGTTATTCAGGCAGATGCCTATAAAGAAGCTGAGATTGTTCGAGGTGATGGTGATGCCAAGGCGGCAGAAGTTTATGCTAAGGCTTATCGTCAGGATCCTGAATTTTACGCTTTCTATCGTAGCCTCCAAGCTTATAAAGGGTCTTTTGACAGTAAAGGCGACATCCTGTTGCTGGAGCCTGACAATGACTTCTTCAACTATCTGAACAATCAGTCAGGCAGCAAAAAGTAAGTGTTCAGGCTGCCGGGTACGGCATTGCAGAGGTCCGGATGGACTGAAACGATGCTGCTGCCCTTACTTCAGTGAGTGTTGTGATGTCGCAAACCGGGTTCTGCCCGGCTTTTTTGTGGGCCTATCCAGTAAACTTCAAATAGCAGTTAAAAAACTGTGGTAGTGGTAGATGTTTTGGTGACCGCATTCTGGCCAGAAAAATTGTATAGGAGGCGGGCTCCTGAAGGATGAATCTGTGATCAGATACAACCATCTCTTGTTTTGCAATATTGAGATGGTTGCTCTTGACTGAATATGAATTAAACAGTGAAACTACTGTTTTTTAAAACTCTATATTTGAGGAAGATTATATTTTTTTTCTATCGAGTTTCTAATATCATTTCGGTCTATTTTTTTAAGGACATATAGGAAGTCTCTAAAGGTAATAGGTCGACGAGAGCGTTGCTTCCATTGATTCAGCATCTTCATTACCTTTTCCGTAACTTGTCTGTTGTCGGTATCAATAGCGTCCAACTGATATTCTTCAAAATCCACTTCCGTACGTCTGGCAAACATTTTCCAATTAGTACCTATCTTGTAACCATAATCCGTGAATATTTCTTTAGGTAGAGGCGAGTCCAGAGTGTATCCTGTTGTTTGCTCATACTGGCGATGTACTGATGCTTGCAGAGGTGCCTGCGCGCCCCTGACAAGTGAAGGTGGCTGTTCCTGAGTCAGTTCATCAGCCAGCTCTCTGGGAATCTCGCCAAAGACGAAAAACATACTACTTATGAACGCATTTTTTTGATCTGAACTGGTTGATTCCAGAAAATTAACAAGCTCTTTTCTGGCAAGCTTGGAAAAGTTAACGAAAAGCTCACGTTGATCCAGAGAAAGTTTTTGTGTGAAACCGTAATATCCCGAGAGTGTTGAGCTTAAAATAGCCAAACCGGTAACTATAGCTTTAACCTGTTCAGGTGTGGATGGATTATCGTCAGAGACATCAAATCCAAGGCCATCAAGTGTTTGAGATTGTATATTTCTTTCTAATCGATACCTGTTAGATTGAGTAATAAAAGTATATAGTCCCATGCCCCAGGGCTTAATGTCTATCTTCCCATCATTATAAACCGGAAAGCCAAAACCATAATCTCTATTCAGCTTTCTGGATAAGGTGCCTAAATGTGTAAATGTATCCTGTTTAGAAGGAACCGTTTCCTCTGTTAGCAAATCACTGGTTTGTTTGAATATTTGATAAATGAAATCTATTAATTCTTTTATCTTTTGATTATCTACGCGTGAATATACGAGATTATATAGCTCATTGTGTGTTACAAGGTTATTGCCTGTCAGCTCATTTTCTAATCTGTTTTCTTTTAATTTATCCAAGTGATCTTTGGTTTCAAATATGTCCCTGTGACGGGCAAGTGTTTTAACAATTCTTGCTACCTCAGTATGCTTATCGATTCCATGATTATTCGCCAGTGCCCCGACCTGAAGAATCAAACTGCCAGCAGATAATTGACCTCTGGAAAATTTAACCCAGTACTTATGAAATCTTTCCAGAGTCTCTTTGTGCGACAAAAAGCTTTCAGTTAAAAGGTTATAAAGCTCATACTTCTGGTAGAACATGCTGTGGTGAAAAAGATTCAATTCCCGTCCTTCGTAGACCAAATCAACGAGCCAGCGTAATATTTTGATAGCTGAGGTATCAACCACTTTTGCCAAGGCCACCGGTATTTCCTTGTTTCTTACGATAGGAGGTGGTCCGCTAAGATTCTGCTCAAATGCAACCATTCCGGCATTAGCGCAATCAAAGCACATATTGTCGTAGAATATAGGTCGGTTTTTCTGACAAGTTTGGCAAATTCTGGTGTTTGGTGCCCCACCGGAACCATCGTCTTCCCCATTTCCGCTTCCACCGTGGGCGTGTCGCTTTTGATGAAGATAGTCTGCTTGAGATTGGCTGTAGGAGGGAGGGGCATTTAAATTAACTCTGGAAACACCTTTTTCGATCGTTTCAGTCCCTGTTGGGCAGCCGATCCCCTCTGGGCAGCTGCCCGGAAAGACTGACACACTGCGTAATTGTTTTGGGCTTAAAATGAACTCTTGTTCTGCATAACCACGGTAGTCCTCTGTCTGTTGTGGGTTGTTACTCAGGTAATGATCAAATGCTGCTTCCGGATTATTCGGACTCCTGAGTAATGCCAAAAACAGTCCCGAATTCCGTTCAAGGTTTGCACCCCTTATCTTATCCCACAGTTGCTGTGAAATAAGGACGTTCTGCTCATTCCAACCCCGTTTGATTTTGAGAACAATCCGGGTTTCCCAAACCCGTTTCTTAACGAGCTGATCGTTAGCGTCGGGTAGGCGCACCAGGATCACTCTGCTGACCAGATTACTCATCAGTTCAAAAGAAAAAAGCGGAGCGATACCACCTCCCGGCCTTTTTTTAAATAAATCGTCTAAATCATCGCCGCCACCAAAACCGCCGCCGCCAGAGTTTGCGTATGGCTCGCTGTTATCGGTGACATCAGGGGTTCCGGGTATTGCAAAAGGCGTATTGGAGTGGCTGGTGTCGTCAAGATTATTGAACTCATTTTCAGGAGCCTGGGGGGTACGGAAAAAAATATCGACAAATGATCGCTTTGTACTGCCGGAACTATTGCTAACAGGGGTGTTGTCATCGGAGGGTGACGGTAAAACGGTGTGCTCCGAAAAAATACCGCTACAATCCGGTTGTATACTCCATTGATTGCTATTGTCTTGAACCGACAGCACTAGCGACGATTTTCCTGCCGGTAAACGCCATCTGGCCAGATACTCGTGTTGCCAGCCGCTTCTGTCTGGTGTGAGTTCGACCAGCCTCATTTTCCCAGCCTGAATATCCGGCATACCCTGTCCTGTTGAAGCCTCTGTAATCACTGGTGGTGAGGGAAAATGTTCCGTAGATGGCGAGGGGGGAGTTCTGAAACAAAAATGAAATATATCGCCTGCCTTGCTATCCAGGCTGACATATAGCTGATTTTTTTCCAGTCCTGCTGGCTTGCTTTTATCGTAAGTAGTCTTGAGATCGTAAACAAGGTGAAGCGGCGGACTGTTCTCCATAAACGACATTTTGCTAATAAGTTCTGATGTCTTCAGGGGTGTGAAAGAGCCTCCCCATCCTGTCCAGCTCAACAGGTTGGAAACGTAAGAAACATAAGAACTGTGGCCGGACACCGGCAACATGACAGATAGAATGAGTAACATAAACAGGCGCGGCATGGTGAGAAATCTTACTGCTTTCATGATTGAATTTGCCCATAGATTTTTATTGTTGAGGCATAACAATAGACCCTAAATCTGAAGCCGTTTTATTTATAATCGAAGCCAGGCTTCTTCGTGCCCGGGAAATAAAGAAAAGAAGGAAAGACATTCAGGCCCACCTTTGGTTACTCCAGCACCGGGGAAGCATTCTTGGCAATACGTCATCCAGCAGAATCAGCATGAGACTGAAGGCTGTGCCCCGATGTTTCATCATATCCAGATGAACACTCCCCAGGGGATAGGCTCAAAAAAACCGGGTGGGACCCGGTTTGTGATATGTGACAATAAAGGAAAGAAACAGTGTTGCTGAGCTTCCTGACAAGCCAGAGAATGATAAATAATCGATAGCTGGTCGTGAACTCTGCTTCAGCCAGTGGTATGATACCGCAAACCGGGTTCTGCCCGGTTTTTTTGTGGACCTGTCCGGACTGGAAAGCTTTGGGGAGTCATCTGTGGATATGTTGCAACATCTGGGCATAGCCTTCAGTCTCATGCTGATTCTGGAAGGCGTCTTGCCTTTCCTTTATCCCCAGCGCTGGCGCAATATGGTTACAAAGCTGTCAGAGATTGATAACCGGCAGCTGCGTATGGCAGGCTTTGGCAGCATGTTGGTAGGACTCATAATCCTGAGTATGCTCACGTAAGGGCGAAATAATCTATCGCTCTGGGAGCCTGACTGAGAATAGCGCCCGAAGTGAGGTCGGCAGTCTATTCTCAGTCAGGCTCCGGGAACAGTGGTAAAAAGCGAAAAAAAGAGGGCTGTTATGACCGTCGCAGATCGCTGGTTATTGCCAGATGGCATTGAGGAAATTCTCGCTCCAAGAGCGCGTCAGGCAGAAATGCTGCGTCGTGAGATGCTGGATTTATTCGATGGCTGGGGCTACGAACTGGTGATGCCTCCGCATCTGGAGTTCATGGAGTCACTGACAGCCGGCGTGGGTCACGATCTGGAGTTGCAGACGTTTAAAGTGACGGATCAACTCACGGGCAGAACGATGGGTTTGAGGGCGGATACCACGCCAGCCGTTGCCAGAATTGACGCTCACACCCTGAAAGAAAAAGGGCCGGTTCGACTTTGTTACGCGAGCAGTGTTTTTCACACCCGTTCGGCGTCGCTGGGAGCCACAAGGTCCCCCATTCAGCTGGGTGCTGAACTTTACGGTCATAGCGGTGTTGAGAGTGATATTGAAGTTATTTCCCTGATGCTGGAAACACTGGCAGCGGTCGGTATTGAGTCTGTGAACCTCGACCTGGGTCATGTCCGGATCTATCGTTCACTGGTGGAATATGCCGGACTGAGCGAACAACAGGAGCAGAAACTGTTTGATGCTCTGCAAAGAAAAGCAGCGTGCGAAGTGTCTGAGCTGCTGGCTAGCTGGCAAATCTGTTCGGGTACTGCAAGCATGTTTCAAGCGCTGGCATCCCTGACAGGTCATGCCAGTGTGATAAATGATGCCCGTGCGTTACTGAAAGACGCGCCAGAGGCAGTTTTCAAAGCGCTCGACCAGTTGGAAGTGATTGCTGGCAGGGTCGCTGAGCTTTACCCGTCAGCCAACCTCTACCTCGATATGGGTGAGTTGCGCGGTTATAACTATCATACAGGCGTCGTGTTTGCGGCCTATGTTCCCGGAAAGGGGCAGGCGATTGCCAAAGGTGGTCGATACGATGGCATTGGGCGAGTCTTTGGCAGAGCCCGCCCTGCCACCGGGTTCAGTACTGACTTGAAGACATTAATTGAGATGAAAGGTCTTCTGAGTCTGAAAACGGATGCCGGTGATGAACGAGTGACGATATTTGCTCCTGTTGATGCAGACCCTGCCGTTGTGCAGAAACTGCGTCGGCAGGGACAGCGGGTAGTTTACCAACTGCCCGAACAAGAGACAGACGCTGCGGGCACGGGTTGCGACCGGCAGCTGGTCTGCCGTGACGGAGAGTGGGTTGTAGAATGACCCGGAAGTTTGATCAAAACTGATGTTGATCAAGCTTCTTCCGGCCTGTCACAGATGCATGAGAGTTGGTTCAGAAAATCTTTTGAACTGAACTTTGTCATGTCTGTTTATTCTAGAAAGTAAGAGACCGTTTACCATGGGTAAGACTGTTGTCGTACTGGGCACTCAATGGGGTGACGAAGGTAAGGGCAAAATCGTTGACCTGCTGACCGAGCAGGCAGAAGCGGTTGTGCGCTTCCAGGGCGGCCATAATGCCGGCCACACACTGGTGATCGACGGTGAAAAAACCGTTCTGCACCTGATTCCTTCCGGTATTCTGCGTGAAGACGTCGTATGCTACATCGGTAATGGCGTGGTGCTGTCTCCTGAAGCTTTGCTGAAAGAGATTCATAAGTTGGAAGACAGTGGTGTTCCTGTTCGTGAACGTCTGCGTATCAGCCCGTCCTGCCCGCTGATTCTTCCTTATCACATTGCCCTGGACCAGGCTCGCGAAGTGGCCCGTGGCAAGGATAAAATCGGTACCACCGGTCGTGGTATTGGCCCTGCCTACGAAGACAAGGTAGCCCGTCGTGGACTGCGTGTTGCAGATCTGCTGCACCCTGAGCGTTTTGCCCGGAAACTGAAAGAAGTCATTGAGTACCATAACTTTGCTCTGGAGCACTACTACAAGGCTGATACTGTCGATTTCCAGAAGACTCTGGATGAAGCATTGGCCATGGGTGAGCAGATCAAACCGATGATTGAGCGTGTGACCGACAAGGTTCACGAGCATCATGGCAAGGGTGATAACATCCTGTTTGAGGGGGCTCAGGGCTCTCTTCTGGATGTCGATCACGGTACCTACCCGTTCGTAACGTCTTCCAACACAACCGCCGGTGGCGTTTCTACCGGCAGTGGTTTTGGCCCTCTTTATCTCGACTACGTTCTGGGCATCACCAAGGCTTATACGACCCGTGTCGGTTCCGGTCCTTTCCCGACTGAACTGTTTGACGATGTGGGTATGCACCTGGCCAAGAAGGGTAACGAGTTTGGTGCCACTACGGGCCGTCCTCGTCGTTGTGGCTGGTTTGACGCTGTCGCACTGCGTCAGTCTGTACAGATCAACTCTGTGTCCGGACTCTGCCTGACCAAGCTGGACGTTCTGGATGGTCTGGAAACCATCAGGATCTGCACCGGCTACAAGAATGCTCAGGGTGAGTCGATCACGACTCCTGTCGATGCTGAAGAATACGAAACGATTCAACCGGTTTACGAAGAAGTGCCAGGCTGGAGCGAGTCTACCTTCGGCGCCAGGAGTCTGGATGATCTGCCTGAGAACGCTCGTGCCTATATCCGTCGTTTGGAAGCAGTGGTGGGAACACCGATCCACATCGTTTCTACCGGCCCGGATCGTGTAGAAACCATTATTCTGGAGCAGCCTTTCGGCTGATCCAGCCCCCCGCCGGGTTCTCTGGCGGGGATTTCTTCTCCATCAGAACTTGTAAGAAACACCGGCCATGTAAACCAATGGGTCCGGTTCTGCGTCCTGCTTATAGCGGTTTCCGGCATTGTCCTTAAACTTCGCTGTGGTATTGATATCCATGTACCATACGGCAGCATTGACGGCC
>NZ_JAHHPN010000585.1:0-1615 GCF_024606325.1 Endozoicomonas sp. ONNA1 | reverse complement strand
AGTCGTCCATAGCGGCCCGAACTTTTGCCTGCCTCGGCGTGTACTGGAAGGGACCATCGTCATTTTCAACAGCTTTCTCTGCAACCGCCAGGGCGTCCTTCTTTCTCTCAATGTCTGCTTTCCTGATTTCAATTTCACCTTCCAGGCGGGCCTTTTCCTGAATCAGTTGCCGGACCCTGCTGCTAACAACGTCATCACGGCCCAGTTGTAACTGTTTGTTTCTCAGGGCATTAACCCGTTGTTCCTGAGTGTCAGTAGCCTCTGGTTCAAGACCCACGGCTTCTTCGATGGTGTTAAGAACTGCTTTATGATAATCCGTCAGAGCCTCTTCTGCTTTTGATAGAGCTTCACTTTTCTGCTCCAGAACTAAACCCAGTGCAGCCATTTCCTCGTTATGTGCGGTTTTGGTCTGCTCATCAATGTCTCCAAGATCTTCAATCTCTTGTTTTTTACGATCCAGATTCGCTTGTGCATTCCTTTCTTCAAGCTGTGTACTGGTCACTTCCATACTTTTCCTGTCGTGTTCACGAAGGAATTCTGTGACCTGAGAGTGTTTTTGTCTGGTTAAAGTCTGTTCATCCAATGCTTCACTGAATTCATCTTCTGCTTCCCGAACAAGAGTATCTACATAGACTAAAGTATCGACAAAGTAATCAACTACTTCGTGTAAATGGGGATAACCTGTCGTTTTAATGTCAAGATGTATTTGAGCTCTCAGTTCCTTAAAAATTTCATTTCGTCTTTCTTTACTGTGTCCCTGCAGGAAATGTTTGATGTCCTCTACCCGCTCTTCAAGGGTTTGCTCGTCACCTGCAGTCAGACCCAGCCCGGTCTGAGCTATTTCCATTGCCTGATTAAGAACTGTGTCGATTTCATCCGAGCGGCCTCCGCTGACAGCTGGAGTCCCGGTAAAGAAACATTGTCTGGTATGAATAGCATCCAGTTTTTGCTTAGCTGTCTTCTGCTCACTTTCAGCTTCTTCTATTGCTCGCCTGATTGTCGCTACTTCACGATCAAGAACGTATCGGGGTTTGGGGCCGAGGCGAGCCATTTGCCTGTCAAGTTCATTTTCAATAACTGTGATATGCTCATTAACCTCAGCAACACCTGCTTTGGAAACTTCTTTATCCAGCTGTTTGAGTTTTTTGATAATTAGAATGTTTTGGTTTTCTATACTGGCGTCATCTTTATAGTTCTCAATGTTGAGTTGATGAGCCATTTCATTGTTTCTGCCCCTTCTGATCTCTTCATCGCCATAGGTTTCTTCTACTTCATCCATTAATTCCGAAATTTTGCAGTCAATAGCATACTTGTTGTCATTGAGGTGGACGTCGTTTTCAAACATTAACCCCAGATCATTGGCCAGTTTAGCAAGGAACGTCTTGCCCCCTTCTTTTGCCGCATCGTTTGCAATGGGGTAGATCTGCAGCCTGTCCTCTATATCTTTAAGCAGCCTTTCCTGTTTTCTTACGGCTCGCCGATCCGCAGCTTCGATATAAAAGGCAAGACTGGTTAGCTTATCGTATTTACTGGTCCTTTTTTGAGCAACCGTCTTTTGAACAACTGCGGTGTAAGCTTTCCAGGGAATTTGTTCTATCGTATCCAGCATGGACTC
>NZ_JAHHPN010000584.1:0-1615 GCF_024606325.1 Endozoicomonas sp. ONNA1 | reverse complement strand
AGTCGTCCATAGCGGCCCGAACTTTTGCCTGCCTCGGCGTGTACTGGAAGGGACCGTCGTCATCTTCGACGGCTTTCTCTGCCGCTTTCAGGACTCCCTTCATTCTCTCAATGGCGGCTTCTCTGACTTTAATCTCACCTTCCAGATGAGCCTGTTTATGAATCAGTTGTTGGGCCTTGCTGCCAATAACATCATCACTGCCCAGTTGTAACCGTTTGTTTCTCAGGGCATTAATCCGTTGTTCATGAGTATCAGTAGCGTCTGGTTTGAGACCCACGGCTTCTTCGACGGTGTTAAGAGCTGCTTTACGATAATCCGCCAGAGCCTCTTTTGCTTTTGATACAGCTTCACTTTTTTGCTTCAGGACTAAACCCAGTGCGTCCATTTCCTTTTCATGTGCGGCTTTAGCCTGCTCATCAATGTGTCCGGGATCTTCAATCTCCTGTTTTTTACGATCCAGATTCTCTTTTGCATCTCTCTGTTCAAGCCGTGCATTGGTCACTGCCATAATTTTCCTGTAGTGCTCACGCAGGAATTCCGTGATCCGAAAATGCTTTTGTCTGATTAAAATCTGTTCACCCAATTCGCTATAGACTTCATCGCTTGCTTCCCGAACAAG
This sequence comes from Endozoicomonas sp. ONNA1, assembly GCF_024606325.1. NCBI lineage: Bacteria > Pseudomonadati > Pseudomonadota > Gammaproteobacteria > Oceanospirillales > Endozoicomonadaceae > Endozoicomonas > Endozoicomonas sp. ONNA1. Next base: position 996 of record NZ_JAHHPN010000584.1, on the reverse strand, counting down.
AGTATCTACATAAGCCAAAGTATCGATAAAGTCATCAGCTTCTTCCTGTAAACTGAGGTCATCTCTAATCTGAACATTAAGATTTATTTTGGTTTTCAGTTTCTTAAAGATTTCCTCTCGTCTTTGTATACCGTGTTCTTCCAGAAAATCATTGACGTCCTCTACTCGCTCTTGAAGGGTTTGCTCGTCATCTGCAGTCAGACCCAGCCTTATTTGAACTTGTTTCATTGCCCGATTGAGAACTATGTCGTCTCCATCCGAGATACTTTCGTGTACAGCTGGGGGGCCGGTAAATAAATATTGTTTGACACGAATAGCATCCAGCTTTTGCTTAGCTGTCTTCTGCTCACTTTCAGCTTCTTCTATTGCTTCCCTGACTGTGGCTACTTCACGATCAAGAACGTACCGGGGTTTGGGGTCCAGGCGAGCCATTTGCCTGTCAAGTTCATTGTCAATGGCTGTGATATGCTCATTAACCTCAGAAACACCTGCTTTGAAAACTTTTTCTTCCAGCTGTTCGAGTTTTTTTTTAATTAGAATGTTTTGGTCTTCTATACCGGCGTCATCTCTATAGTCCTCAATGTTGAGTTGATGAGCAATTTCATTGTTTCTGGCCCTTCTGAACACTTCATCGCCATGGGTTTCTTCTACCTCACCCATTAATTCCGAAATTTTGCAGTAAATAACATTCTTGTTGTCGTTGAGGTGAACGTCGTTTTCAAATACTACTTCCAGATCGCTGGCCAGTTTAGCAAGGAAAGTCTTGCCTCTTTCTTTTGCCGCATCGTTTACAATGGGGTAGATCTGCAGCCTGTCCTCTATATCTTTAAGCAGCCTTTCCTGTTGTCTTACGACTCGCCAATCCGCAGCTTCGATATAAAAGGTAAGTCTGATTAGCTTATCGTATTTACTGGTTCTTTTTTGAGCAACTGTCTTTTGAGCAACTGCGGTGTAAGCTTTCCAGGGAATTTGTTCTATCGTATCCAGCATGGACTC
>NZ_JAHHPN010000583.1:0-1409 GCF_024606325.1 Endozoicomonas sp. ONNA1 | reverse complement strand
CGCCATCGGTCTGGCAGGATTGGCAGCAGAAAGCGGTAATGCAATACCAACCCTTACGACTTTTGATTTTAACGATGAATTTGCACCGATTCGTTTGCAGGCAATGGTTGGAGAGCATCTGACGTTTGATCAGGCCAGTCGGATTGTGACAGTCTTCAAAAATCTGAAGACGCACTACCAGGGCTTTCGGATTGTGACAATCTCCGAGAGACTGAAGACGCACTACCCGCCCCACTACAATGTCGAACTTGAAGGAGATCTGTCTCTGAATATCCTGGAAAAAGTCCAGGAGCTGGTTTACTGGGCCAGGAATGAGATGAAAACCGGGGCTCAACAATACGACAACGAAATTAATGGCATAGCCAAAAGGGCTATTCAGTTCGTCGAGCATGAACCGGGAGACCTGAAAAGCTTCTCGGAATACTTCGCGACTCGTTCTGCCAGTGGTAAAAAGATTATTGATCTGCTGCGTGAAGGTCTGATCTGCAAGGTTGAACTTGAGAACTACGTGAAAGCGGTCAGAGGTGTCGATGGTTATCAGACAGTGGATGAATTTGAGCACTTCCTTGGCTACCGCCACGGGGTCAATGTGCGTCACTTCAAAAAGGTTGTTCAAATGCTGTCTGACGAGGGTGCAGAGGAATTCATGCACAGTGCCTTCACTCCTGTCATCGTAACCGCCACTGGCCCGGCAGGTATGAAAGAGTCTGTTGCTGGCATGAAAGAATACGCAGCTGCAGTCATCGCCAACTATGTTCTTGACGATATTGCCTTTGATAACGGCCGCAGGACGGTGGCCTTCCTGGCCAATGTTCAGGATACTCTGGCACCTTATGCTAATGCCGTTGGCGTGTCTGAATCAGAGCTGATCAGGGCTATCCATAACACCTTGATGCAGGCTCATGCCGCAGCGGTTGAGCATCAGCTCAATGATTATTGGGTCAAACCTTCAGCCTCTCTGATACGGCACGTCATCTGGTTCCTCTCCAACTACAAACCTCTGCTGGCCACCCATACCGTCGAGGAGGCCATCAGGCTGTCTGACTCAAACGTGGCGTTCCTTCTTCTACTGGATCTGACCAACCGGGGTGATTACGCGCACAGAGCGTTCATACCTTTCCAGCACTGGTTGGAACGCTATGGTGTTGATCTTGACCGCACCGGCCAATATGCCTACCACACCAACATTGAAAAAATCTCTGAATTGGGCGGGCTGGCCATGCCATTGGGCAGGGCCGCATCTTCGGTCATTCTTCTGAGAACCGGCTCTCTGCTGTTTGCCAGGCAGTACAACGCCAACCCCCGGATGTATCGCAGCATTTCCCGTCTGGTGCCTGAAATGGTGAAATCCATGGCTTCCGGACAAGGGGTTCAGGTACCGCTGCTGCACAGGATCACACCAGAAAAAG
>NZ_JAHHPN010000582.1:0-4808 GCF_024606325.1 Endozoicomonas sp. ONNA1 | reverse complement strand
AGAGACGCTGAACGACTGGAAGGCCTGGTTTGAAAGTAGCCTTGTTTGTTTCCCTCCTTCAAGGCTTTTCATTCCGGCAGGGCCGGAAGAATTTCCGGTAACGTTTTGAAGCAGGTTTCTCTGGCTGTTTCCAGAAAGTCGGCAATATAGGGCTGTTCTTTCTGTTCCACGCGGATTCCTGCGTAGAGTGTTGACCAGAGACCTTCGCTTCCCAGCTTTCTTGCTGCTACATGGTCTTTTTCAAGGTACTCCGCCAGAGCCCAGTTAGGCAGAGCACAGACACCGCGCTGACTGGCAACCAGCTGCAGCATCATCAGAGTCAACTCAACCGTTCTGACTTGGTTGGGCTCTACGTCATCCGGATCCAGAAAACGATTAAAGATATCAAGCCGGTCGTGATCAATGGGATAGATGATCAGTGTTTCTTCTTCCAGATCAGCAGGCCCGATCCACTCCTTTTTCAGCAGGGAGTGGTGTCTGGAGAGAGCCAGTAGCATCTCATAACGAAACAGCGGGATATACGTCAGACCGGGAATGTCCATCGGGTCAGAGGTTACCACCAGATCCAGCTCTCCTCTCGATAAGGCGGGTAAGGGGGCAAAGTTGAAGCCGGTGGCAAAGTCCATCTCCACTTCCGGCCATTGTTGACGATAAGCGTCAATGGTTGGCATTAGCCACTGGTAACAGCTGTGACACTCAATGGCAATGTTCAGTCGTCCTGATTCCCCTCCAGCCAGCCTGAACAGATCTTGCTCAGCATGTCTTAGTTGGGGAAGCAGTTCGTCTGCCAACTGCAGGATGCGCAGGCCTGCTGATGTAAATCTGGGTGGGCGGGTTTTGCGGATGAATAATTCCATACCAATCCGGGCTTCGAGTTCCTTGATCTGGTGGGAAAGAGCAGACTGAGTCAGGTGCAGGATTCTGGCTGCTTCAACAAGGCTGCCGGTCTGCTTCAGGGCGTGAAGTGTTTTCAGATGCCTCAGTTCCAATCCTATGTTGGTTGTCATGATAAGAAATGTCTCGTCTGGGGATTTATTCTTTAAAAGATTATCAATTCTGCTCACTATTATCATTAGTAAAATGAGTTTGATTCAAGTTCTTTCGTGGGCCAGACTAATACCCGATGAGCAGCCGGGCTTGAGGACACTGACTTCGCAGCCACGGCAGATTTCGAAAAGACAATAGCTAGCCATGAACGACAGAGTAATTTTATGTCGCCATGGGTTATGAACAAATCTTTTTAAATAAACAAGAGCGGATGCTCTGGGGAATCCGATTATGGCAATCTCACACAGTGGTGGCTTTCCACGGATTGGTGCTAATCGCGAGCTGAAAAAAGCGCAGGAAGCCTATTGGAAGGGTGAGCTGAGTAAGGAAAGGCTGTTAGAGGAGGGCAAACGCCTCAGGCGGCAGCACTGGGCTCTGCAAAAGGAAGCTGGACTGGACCTGGTTCCGGTTGGGGATTTTGCCTGGTACGATCAGATGTTGAATCACTCGCTCATGCTGGGAGCCGTGCCGGCTAGGTTCGGTGCAGACTCAGACTGTGAGGACATTGATACGCTGTTTCGTATGGCCCGCGGCAGGGCTCCCAACGGTACTCCGGCAGCAGCCTGTGAGATGACCAAGTGGTTTGATACCAACTACCACTATATTGTTCCCGAGCTTCACAAAGGGCAGACCTTAAAGTTGTCGTCTACAGAACTCATTCGTGAGACCCGGGAAGCATTGGATGCAGGGTTTAAGGTTAAGCCAACACTCATAGGCCCACTCACCTGGCTGTGGCTTGGGAAGGTGAAAGGGGAGGCTTTCAATCGTCTGGAACTGCTGGATGATGCTATAGAGGTCTATGGGCAGGTACTCAATGAGCTGGCCAGATTAGGTGTTGAGTGGGTTCAAATTGATGAACCCATCCTGGTGCTGGATCTTCCAACCGAATGGCATCAGGCTTTTGAGTCTACCTACAACAGGCTGCAAGGCAAAGATCTGAAGATCCTGCTGGCGACCTATTTTGGAGGCCTCAATGGCTCGACTACGACCGTGGTGAATTTACCTGTTGAAGGTCTGCATGTTGACTTGGTTCGTGATACTGAGCAACTGACGGGAATCCTTGACCGGCTGCCTTCCTACAAAGTGCTTTCGGCCGGTGTGGTGAATGGCAGAAATATCTGGAAGGCGGATATTCGTTCTATTGTTGATAAACTTCGCGAAGCCAGTGAGCGTCTGGGGCACCGTCTCTGGGTTGCTCCCAGCTGTTCACTGTTGCATACACCGGTTGATCTTGAATATGAAACGAATCTGGATGATGAATTGAAATCCTGGTTTGCCTTTGCCGTGCAGAAGTGTCAGGAAGTATCTTCCATAGCTCGCTTGCTTTCAGACGATCAGAGCCCTGAAGTTCAGGCTGCCCTGGCTGCATCAGATCGAGCGGTTGAAACCCGGAATCAGTCATCAAGAATACATAACGAGGCCGTTCAGAACAGGGTTGCCGGGATCGGCAGTGGTGATGACCAGCGTAATCTGCCTTATCGCGAGAGGGCTTTTGTCCAGGCATCCAGACTTAAATTACCGATGTTTCCCACTACGACAATCGGCTCTTTTCCACAGACACTTGATATCAGAAAGCAGCGTCGTTTATTCAGGAAAGGTGAGCTAAGTGAGAATGACTATGTAGAAGCTATGCAAAAGGAGATTCGGGACACTGTTGCCAGGCAGGAGGCGCTGGGACTGGATGTTCTTGTTCATGGCGAAGCCGAACGTAATGATATGGTCGAGTATTTTGGTGAGCAGCTCAATGGTTTTGCCTTCACCAGCAATGGCTGGGTTCAGAGCTACGGCAGCCGCTGCGTAAAACCTCCCATCATCATTGGTGATGTTTCCAGACCAGAGCCCATGACCGTTAATTGGAGTCGTTATGCCCAAGACCAGACCAGTAAGTGGATGAAGGGTATGCTCACAGGTCCGGTAACCATTCTCTGTTGGTCTTTCCCCCGGGAAGATGTGGATCGTAGTGTATCCTGCTTGCAACTGGCTCTGGCGCTCAGGGACGAAGCCGTGGATCTGGAAAAGGCGGGTATTGGCATTATCCAGATTGATGAACCGGCGATTCGCGAAGGCTTACCCTTGTCTAAGCAAGACTGGCCTGACTATCTGAACTGGGCAGTAAAAAGCTTCAGGATCGCTGCCAGTGGCGTTCAGGATGAAACCCAGATTCATACCCACATGTGTTATAGCGAGTTTAACGACATCATTGAGTACATCGCAGCAATGGATGCCGATGTCATCACCATTGAGACCTCCAGATCTGACATGGAGTTACTGGATGCTTTTGAGCAGTTTGAGTATCCCAATGAGATCGGGCCCGGGGTATATGACATCCACTCCCCCAACGTTCCCGAGCCACAGTGGATGAAACAGCTGATGAAGAAAGCCGCTGAAAAAATCCCTGCGCAGCGTTTATGGGTCAACCCGGACTGTGGTCTCAAAACCCGGGATTGGCCCGAGGTGGAAGCAGCCCTGAGCAATATGGTGCAGGTGGCTAACGAACTCAGGGATGAGCTGGCTTAACCGGTGATGCCCTGACCTTAACTTCAATGACAGGTGGTTTTGGGGGGGAAGTGACGGCAGAAGCTTCTTCCCCTTCATAAGTCAGAAATGAGGGCGCCATCAGTTCGGTATGGACGCTGGTGAAAACTTCTACCGTTCCCTTTTGCTCACCAGGCTTTAGCATGTAGAAAACTTTGTAAAGTTGGTTATTTTCAGCATCTTCGAAATAGAGAGTGGTGCCTTGATCCGCTGAGATGGTGATGCTCTGGGGTTCCAGGGGGCGCTCGTCAATGATCAGGTTTGTATCCAGTTGGTACTGGTTTAGGGTTGGTTCTTTGGTTTGAACGAACCCGGTGCACCCTGATAACATCAGTGCCAGGGAAATGATCAAGAGCCTCTGATAAAGGCTGTCTGAGCGAAAAGTATTCTTGTTTAACATTCAATTAAAATCCTTAATTAAGAGTCTCGAAGGCTTAAAGATAGATGTATAAAGCAGCCTGAACCAGTGGGAACAAGAGAAGTTTTGATCTTGGTTTTCGTGGGCGTTTTGCAATGTATTCAGGCTCTTTGTCAGAGAGATCGTAATAATGTATCTGTGTTTGTGTGTACTCACATATCTCGTAAGATAATTATTTAAAGGTTTTAGACTGATGTGAAGAACGTTAAGTTCCTGCATCAGGCAACCGTCAGGCAGTCGTTATCTGCCCGGATTTTGGTATAACCAATGGTGTAAGTCAGGTATTTTCTTTAGAATGCTATGCCAGTGCCAACAGCTTAAGTACCTGGTTAGTTACTTATATAAAAGCCGTTGATTCCATTTCGGTGATGAGGTGATTTCATGGATATCATGGATCAAATTAAAGAGCAGATTGAAACACATGACATCCTGCTCTACATGAAAGGTTCTCCCAAGCTGCCTCAGTGTGGATTTTCCTCCAAGGCGGTGCAGGTTTTAATGGCTTGTGGCGAGCAGTTCGCCTATGTAGACATTCTGGCTAATCCGGAAATTCGTGCCAATCTGCCAAAATACGCTAACTGGCCAACCTTCCCACAGCTGTGGATTAAGGGTGAGCTGGTTGGCGGTAGCGACATTCTGATTGAGATGTATGACAGCGGCGATCTTCAGAAGATGATCAAGGCCGCTGCAGGCAAAGAGGAAAGCGCTGAATAATTTTGGCCTTCTTCAAGGTGGGGAGGATATGATCCTCCCGCCTAGCAGCCTGTCGGACTTAAGGCTGTCCTACTGCGGTTGCAATAAATTGGTC
>NZ_JAHHPN010000581.1:0-7183 GCF_024606325.1 Endozoicomonas sp. ONNA1 | reverse complement strand
GACCAATTTATTGCAACCGCAGTAGGACAGCCTTAAGTCCGACAGGCTGCTAGCTTCTGTTACACTGCATTCTAATCATTCTCCGCTACGTTCAAAAGACTTAGTGTGCACCAGAATTTTTTCACTTAAATCCCCGGCAGCCTCATGGCTGTCGCCTGGAGAGATCATGGCAAATAAAGGTAAACTCTATATCATCGCAGCCCCCTCGGGAGCTGGCAAAACCAGCCTGGTCAAGGCTATGGTTCAGTCGACCCCTCATGTGAAGGTATCGGTTTCCCATACAACCCGTCCGATTCGTCCCGGTGAAACAGACGGTATGAACTATCACTTCACCAGCAAAGACGTCTTTCTGGAGCTGATGAGCCAGGGCCAGTTTCTGGAACATGCAGAAGTATTCGGAAATTACTACGGCACCTCTGAAGCCTGGGTTCGGGAACAGCTGGATACCGGTGAAGATGTTATTCTTGAAATTGACTGGCAGGGTGCCCAGCAGGTACGTAAGCTGATGCCTGAAGCAGTCAGTATCTTTATTCTGCCTCCTTCCAAAGAAGCGCTTCGTGAGCGTTTGATGGGGCGTGGTACCGATGATTTCGACGTGATTGAGCGGCGTATGAATCAGGCTGTGAATGAGATGTCTCATTATGCAGAGTTTGATTATCTGGTTATCAACGATGAGTTTGATCTGGCTCTGCGCGACCTGCAAACGATCATCAGAAGTCGTCGCTTGTCTATTGGCTGGATGCAGCACTACAAGTCCGGCCTGATTGAAGGTTTGTTGAACTGATTGTCCTATTCGAAAACAGTTCAGGCGGCAAGGATCTCTCTGTCCTTGCCGATGTTGTCGTTGTGGCCAAAAACAGTCTGATCAGTTCCGGCAACAAAAAGCGTGAATTCCGGGTCATGGCGAGACCCTTTCTGAGACTGAGCGTCAACTGTAACTCACGTCCTTTTTCCAAAAGGAGTGAAAATGAAATACGTTTTTCACTGCTTCCTCCTTTCTCTCTTACTGCCTTGCTTTCTGACAGTGAGCACCGCCCGTGCAGATGAAGACGATGGGCTGCATCTTAATGATTCCGTCTCATCCATTGCAGACAAAGCGGACTCATTTGCTGCACCACGGGAGGTCAGTGTCGTGGGTGGCGCTATTGAGCCTTACCTTGGAGATGGCTTTGACTGGGGTGCAGGAATAAGCCCGTTGCCGTTGATCACGTTTGCATTTAAAAGATATACCGTTACACCGGATCCAAGGGGTAGCAGTGAGAATCAGTCATCCTGCCAGCAGGGTTCACGACAACGGCTTCAGACATGCGGAGGTGCCATTGCATCAAGTTACTCTGGAGATGACTTGCCACCGGCTGATCGCCCGGATTTTGAAGAACAGCTACAGGAATTTGACAGCTTGCTGGCTGAGCTTGAAAAAGAAATGGCTCAACTGGTCGGAGAAGTCGTTCTACTCACGGACCTTGATGAAACTTTGTTGCCAACCGGGCGCCACATCAGAGAACTGACAAAACGATTCAGGCAGAGGTTTGCAGTTTTTGTGGATAAGTGGCGACAACGGGGCAAATTAAGACTGATTGTCGTGACAGGTGCCATTATTGGCCACGATGAGTGGCATTATTTTGCCGACAACCAACTCCCTGAGCCTGACTACCTGGTATCAATCGGGAGTGGTTTCAGAGCTTTTCAGAGTCCCGTTAATGTGATGGCTCGCCCGGGCACCCGATTTTATGGCGCCCTGATGCCCGGTTTCAGCTTGTTTCCCGAAGACCTGTTTATCAGGCCAGATGGTTTCCGTTTCGAACGATACCTGAGTTGCACCGCTGGGCTGGATAATCAACTGGTATATCTCTTCGCCATACAGGATGTAGCCATTACCGATGTTCACAATCCCGAGCCAGGTCCAATCTATGCCTTCACAGTGGATCCTCAGATGGATCTGAATCAGGAAAAAACCAGAGAGCAGTTGAGGCAGGTGGCATTTAATCTTTTTGGTGCACTTGCCGATGTCAGGTTCAATCCTGATGAGCATCAAGTGACCCTCTCATTGCCTCTGACAAAAGGAGAGTGGGTGAGCAGGCTGGCCAGAGTCATGGGTGTGAGTGGTTCTACCATCATTGCGGCCGGTGACAATGAGATTGATCAGGATCTTCTGGTACCCGGCAAAGGCAGTGATTTCTCGGTTGATACTGCCATTGTTGTAGGTAACGCAAGTCACCATTTTAAGAAAAAAATGATGGGGAGTCCCGGAGTAGAGATAAGTACCTTCAGTTGTATTGTCGGGGTGGCGCAGGGCTTTTTAAGGGGACTGAGGAAGATTGTTCTGGAACAGGTTACGTGAGCTGAAGCTGTTTGAGTTTTTTGGTCATGGCCTCTCAAATATTATTCCTGAAGATGCATTAAAACGGCAGCCATTTGTCTGCCGCTGAATGTGTATACAATATTTGTCTTTTGATCAGATGGCTTCTGTTGCCTTGATCAGCCACTCCAGATCTTCTCCTTCCAATAGTGGTGACAATTCACGTCTCACTCTGTCGTGGTATTTATTCAGCCACTCAACTTCCTCACTATTGAGCCTATCGAGCAACAGTGGACGGGTATCAATCGGTGCGAGAGTCAAGTCTTTCAGTTTATAGAAATCGCCGAATTCGGTTTTTATATCTTCTTCAACCAGCATGATATTTTCGATCCGGATACCATGCTTGCCATTACGATACATACCCGGCTCGTTGGTAATCAGCATGCCGGGTTTCAGAGCAACATCCAGAAAGTACTGGCTGACACTCTGCGGGCCTTCGTGCACATTCAGGAAATAACCCACACCATGACCGGTACCATGATTGTAATTCTGACCTTCAGCCCATGCCGGTTGTCTTGCCAGTGTGTCCAGCTGGATACCACGGGTACCACGCAGGAAACGGGCCCTTGCAAGATTAATATGACACTTGAGCACCAGAGTGTAGTCTTTCCTTTCTTCTTCGGTCATGTCACCGCAGGCAAAGGTGCGGGTAATGTCTGTAGTGCCATCCGGGTATTGGCCACCTGAATCGACCAGCAGAAGCCCTTTTGGCTGAATTGTCAGACAGGTTTCTTCTTCAGCTCGATAATGAATAACTGCACCATTAGGCCCATATCCTGCGATGGTTGAAAAGCTTGGACCTTTAAATTCAGGAGCCATTGCCCGGAATGCCTGAAGGTTTTCATCCAGGCTGACTTCAGTCAGGGTTCCTGTGGAAATCTGACCTTCGAGCCAGCGCATAAAACGCACTATGGCGACACCATCACGACGATGGCAGTCATTCATGCGTTTGATTTCGACAGGGTTTTTAACCGCTTTGAGGTTTTTGGCCGGGCTAGTGGCCTCAACAACACAGACGCTCTCTGCAATAACGTCGAACAGCCATTGACAGGTGGTAGCGGGATCAATCAAAAGTGTAGTGTCGTTTAGTAATGACAGGCTATCTGCAACTGCTGAGTACGCGCACAACTCTACAGAAGAGGCTTTCAGTGCTTCCACGGCTTCTTTTTCCAGACGACTGTCGTCAATAAAGAGCCGTGCTGAGTCTTTGGTGATATGGGCATAAGCCATAAAAACCGGGTTGCATTCAACGTCAGAGCCACGCAGGTTGAACAACCAGGCTATGTCGTCCAGAGCTGCCATCAGGATATGGTCAGCCCCTGCTTCTGTCATTGCTTCCCGCACTTCAGCCAGTTTTTCCTCGCGGCTTTTTCCTGCCATCCCATCACTGTGGAGGGCAACAGGCTCAGCAGGCATGGCTGGACGGTCTTTCCAGATATCATTCAGCAGATCAAGATCGGTTTTCAGGAGCAGGCTTTTGCTATCAAATAACTTTTTGAGATTTCTGACGAACCGAAGGCTCACAACTGTGCCATCAAAGCCAATAACCTGCCCTTCATCAAGGGTATCTGTTATCCATCTGTTGATAGGTGGCACATCAGGCTGCCCTTGCTTCATCAGTTCGATGCCGCTGCCCGCCAGTTGTTCTTCAGCCTGAAGAAAGTAGCGGCCGTCGGTCCACAATGCAGCCCGCTCTTGAAGTACGACAAGGGTGCCTGCTGAGCCATCAAACCCAGACAGCCAGGCACGGCCATTCCATCGATCGGCTACGTATTCGCTCTGGTGTGGATCAGAGCTTGGGATAATCCAAGCGTGAATGTTCTGGCTTTTCATTGCTGATTGCAGTACTGCCAGCTTCTCTGGGGTCGTCAGCTGATTAATGGTGGTTGTCATAAGTTGTATTCTGAAATGCCTGCTGCGAAGAAATAGTATCAGTTAATGGCGCTACTATAACTATCTTTGAAGACAATCAGAAAGGGTAGAAAGCCTTTAATGCTTCAGTCTTTGTCAGAGTCTTATGGCTTTCCAAAATAAAGAACGCTCATACCGCTATAAAAAATGAGCTTCAGAAAGGCCTGTTGACCTGACACAATCAAATGAGTGGTCGATAAAATAATCAATGGCCCTTCCAGTGCATAGTTACTGACCGGTCCCGGGCTTGTTTGGACTCTGGTCGTAAAGTAAACTGTAAGGTCCGCAAACAGGCTGTTTAAGCCAAAAAGCAAAAGTGCTCTTTCCCGGGAGTCTGACCGAAAACAAGCAGAACGCTATTCCCGGTCGGGCGAATAGGAAAGAGCATTTCCATAGTGATTAAATTTGAGAGGTGAGCAGTGGCTCGAGTAACCGTAGAAGACTGTCTGGACAATGTCGATAATCGCTTTGAATTGGTAATGGTCGCTTCCAAGCGCGCACGTCAGCTGGCGATTGGTGGCAAGGACTCCAAACTGGAATGGGAAAACGACAAGCCCACCGTTATGGCTTTGCGCGAAATTGCAGAAGGTCTGGTAACCCCTCTGTCTGTTGAAGAAAAAATGGTGGACGAAGACGAAGCGGCCATGTTCCTGGCTGGTGTTGAGGGCTAATACCACCAGACCTCCCCGGGAGGTGCTCTGGATGGCTGGATGGCTGCACAGGAGGAGCGGGCTTTGCTAACTATTGAAGAGTTTGCCGACCGCTTGAAGTCCTACCTGAATCCCGAACAGGTAAATCTTGTTCGCAGGGCTTACTATTACGCTGAACAGGCGCACGACGGCCAGACCCGGCGTAGTGGTGAGCCTTATATTACCCACCCGCTCGAGGTGGCTGCAATTCTTGCGGACATGCACATGGATCATCATAGTCTGATGGCCGCCATGCTACATGATGTTATCGAAGACACCGGAATCGAAAAAACTGCCATTCACGAACAGTTCGGTGAAGTGGTTGCCGATCTGGTTGACGGAGTCAGCAAACTAACGCACATGCAGTTTGAAAACAAGACTCTGGCCCAAGCCGAAAACTTCCAGAAAATGGCCCTGGCCATGGCGCGGGACATCCGGGTCATCCTGGTCAAACTGTCCGATCGACTCCACAATATGCGCACTCTGGGTGTGCTCAGACCCGACAAGCGTCGTCGGATTGCCAGAGAAACTCTTGACATTTATGTGCCGATTGCCAATCGTCTGGGCATGCACAATCTGCGGATTGAACTGGAAGACCTCGGCTTTCAGGCCATGTATCCCATGAGATCCCGAATGATACGTCAGGCAGTGAAAGAAGCCCGTGGTAATCGCAAGGATCTGGTGGGCCAGGTTCAGAGGGCTATTGCTGTCCGTCTTGAGGAAGTTGGCCTGATGGGCAGAGTCGTAGGACGGGAGAAGCATCTTTACAGTATCTATCGAAAGATGCGTAACCAGAGCAAGTCCTTTGCCGAAATCATGGACATGTTTGCATTTCGTATCATTGTTGGCAGTGCTGACTCCTGTTACCGTGCATTAGGCATGGTCCATAATCTATACAAGCCGATTCCGGGGCGTTTCAAAGACTACATTGCTATTCCCAAGGCTAACGGCTATCAGTCGCTTCACACCAGCCTCTTTGGTATGCACGGTGTTCCCGTCGAGATCCAGATCCGAACTCAGGAAATGGAAGATATGGCCAATAATGGCATAGCTGCCCACTGGCTCTATAAATCGGGAGATGAAGCACTGTCCGGCAGCCATGCCCGTACACGTCAGTGGCTCAAAGGTGTACTTGAACTGCAAAAAAATGCCGGTGATTCACTGGAGTTCATTGAGAACGTCAAGATCGACCTGTTCCCGGACGAAGTCTACGTCTTTACGCCCAAAGGCCATATTCTTGAATTGCCCAAGGGCGCTACTTCCGTTGATTTTGCCTACACCGTTCATACTGATGTGGGTAACACCTGTGTAGCCTGTCGTATTGATCGCCGTCTGGCTTCCCTGAGTCAGCCATTACAGAGTGGGCAGACGGTAGAAGTTGTCACAGCCCCCGGTGCCAGACCTAATGTCGGCTGGTTAAATTTTGTTGTGACCGGAAAAGCCCGGTCCAATATACGTCATTTCCTCAAGAATCAGCGGCGCAATGAATCCATTGCTCTTGGTCGCCGACTGCTGAACAAGGCTCTGGTCAGTTTCGAGAGTCATCTTGATGATATGGACGACCAGGTCCTCAAAGGTCAGATTGAATCGCTGAAGTTCGATACTCTGGATGACCTTTTGGAAGACATTGGTTTGGGCAACCGCATGGCTTACGTCGTTGCACGTATGCTGATGGAACCAGGCAGTGTGGAAACAGAGAAAACCCAGATTGATACTTCTGACTCCGAGAAGCCGCTGTCGATCAGGGGTACGGAGGGTATGGTAATCAGCTTTGCCAAGTGCTGCTATCCGATTCCGGGCGACCCGGTTGTCGGACATGTCAGCTCAGGCCGTGGCATTGTGATTCATACGGAAAGCTGTAAAAACATCTCTGATATTCGCCACAGCCCTGAAAAAGTGCTGGAGGTGGATTGGGATAAAGATGTTTCTGGCGAATTCACAGTCGAGTTGCTGGTAGAGCTGGAACATCATCGAGGCATGATTGCTTCTTTGGCGACCAGTGTCACTGCAGTGGAAGGCAACATAGAGAAAATCAGCATGGAAGAGCGTGATGCCAGCTTCTGTATGGTTCAGCTGGTGATTAAGGTTAAGGATCGTCTCCATCTGGCCCGAATCATCAAACGGCTTCGTGTGATCAAGGGCGTTAACTCTATCAACCGTCGCAGAGAAGCCTAGCAGCCTGTCGGACTTAAGGCTGTCCTACTGCGGTTGCAATAAATTGGTC
>NZ_JAHHPN010000580.1:0-1010 GCF_024606325.1 Endozoicomonas sp. ONNA1 | reverse complement strand
CAGTTTGAAACTCAACCTCAAGGAACGGAGAAATAACCATGAGCCAACAAAGAGCCATGACACGCTGGAACGACTTTAACGATGCTACCGATCAGGGCAGCTACGATGTCATTCCTTCAGGCACCCTGGTCAAGGTACGTATGACCCTTAAGCCCGGAGGCTACGACAAGCCCGAAATGGGCTGGACCGGTGGTTACGCCACTTGCGGCGATACCGGAGCCATCTACCTCAATGCCGAGTTCACGGTGCTGGAAGGCCAGTACGCCAGGCGCAAGATTTGGTCCCTGATCGGTATGCACAGCCCCAAAGGCCCGGAGTGGGAAAACATGGGCCGGTCCTTTGTCCGGGGTGTTTTGCAATCTGCTCGTAATATCAAGGCCGAAGATAACAGTCCCCCGGCTTATAAAGCCCGGCAGTTGAAATCGTTGTCAGAGCTGGATGGTATTGAGTTCGTCGCCAAAATCAGTACTGAAAAGGATCAGTACGACGAACCGAAAAATGTCATCAAGCAGGCCATTACACCGGAGCACAAGCAGTATGCCCAGCTGATGTTTGGTCAGAATGCTCAGGGCCAAGCACTCGCTAATAATCAGCAGGGTGGCCACCCTCAGGCTCAGCTGCAATCCCAGCTCTACAGTCCTCCGGACTCAGCGCCCCACCCAGCTGAAAGCTACAACAACCAGTGGGATTAAGGCTCTAACGCCCACCTGCGGGTGGGCTTTTCCCTACAGGGACTGTGACAATGAAAAACAAATGGCTTGATTTTAACGATGCCCAAGAGCAGGGCGCGACACAGAAACGGGATGCAGAAGACGTTAAGCGTCGTATTCTGGAACGAATGCCTGAGTACCTGGCCTGGCTGTTTCCCAATGGCAAAAAACGAGGCCAGAAGTTTGTATTGGGCAACGTCCACGGCAAGAAGGGCAAGAGCCTGGAAGTGGAGCTGGGCAGTGGGCTTTGGCACGACTTTGAAAGCGGTGAAGGTGGTGACATTATCAGTCTGACCGCAG
>NZ_JAHHPN010000579.1:0-1908 GCF_024606325.1 Endozoicomonas sp. ONNA1 | reverse complement strand
AGCAGTTAGCCAAAGATAAAACACGATGGGACGAAAAGCATCACAATACCATTGACAAGACCGTGATGGTTCTGCAGGACGTTGTTAACAAGTGCCGGGCATCGTTAGCCGCCGACGTGCCGTCTATTGCAGAACTGCCAGCCATCAAGACTCCCCTGCCTGCACCGAGCTTCCCTGCACGAGTCAGTTCAAGAACCGGCCAAGGCGGTGATGCGAAAGTACAGCTGGCTGAATTCAGCCACGGTTTTGCCAAACTGACAGGCCAGAGCGTCAGTTATTTGAGTCAGGAACAGCTGAAGGCCGCACACCTGAGCGACCAACCGGTACAGGCAGTTGAACTCGAATCGGCCGTCTGTGAAGGCGGCAGTATTCTGTTTTCTCCTCCGAACCTGCCTGAAGCCCTGAGTTTTGAAAATCAACTGACCCTCACCTTTCCCGGACACAGTAAAGCGGTGGTTGAAGCATTGTTCAGGGAACTGGCAGAGTTGGGCATTGGTGGGGAGCGACCAGCTACCGCCGACCTGGAGGAGCAATGGCTGGACGCTCTGGCTGAATACCACGGCTGCCTTGGTGATATGAATCGTGCCGTGGCAGCGGATATCAATACGCCAGTAAACACCTGCAAAAAAGCGTTTCTTAAAGAATTGCTGAACTTCAATGACGAACAATTGCTCGATTGGGAAATCCATTGTCGTATTCGCGCAGGACGTCTGGTGTATTACCGCCCGGGGCTGCCCCATGGCATTGAGGACAACCCCGTCAGGCAGTTCTGCCCCGGGCACGAGTTAAACTTTTGTGCAGAGCGGCAACAGACCAGTGAACAGATTGTGATCAGCCTGAATAATGAAGCGGCTCTGAACTCCTTTGAACGACGAACTCAGATCGGGATAAAACCGCTTTGGCATATCACTGCCGAGGCTTCGGCACGCAGGATGAAATGCGACACCGAATATACATTTTCCCGAATCACGGAGGGGCTGGCGGATCATTCCAGGCATATAAATGATAGGGTCATGCACATGCGTTTGACTTCTGCAACACTGGGCCGTATGGATGCACAAATTTATAGAAACAACAGCCAATATACGGGGGATTACTTTGGTTTGGAGGCCTTCGCCCGTAATGAGAAAATCATTGCGCAGTCAACCGATGACTATCAAAGTGTGATTCAGCACGAGGAGTCACAGGAAACCCGTTTTTCCAAACCTTTATCTTTGCTTGACGAGTTGAACAAAATTGAGATCAGTTCTCCCGAAAAACAGCGGCGATTGCTCGGTACACTCAAGCAACGCTTCAGCCACTGGCCCGACGGGCGCCCGCTGGAACTGCTTTTTCAGCAGTCCTGTTCCCATGAGTCAACCCGTGAAGACAGCAAGGTTAACAAAGAAATCGAAGGACTCGTCAAGCACTGTGGTGAAGAGTGCAGAAAGTTGCTGTTTGAGCAAAACCCACATCTCTGGGAGGGCAAGCTGGATTCCCTGGATGGTCTTAAGCTGAACGGGTTGAAGCATAAATTTGAAGGGATTGATTTCAGCGGCTGTTCAATGAAGGGTACAGTACTGCAATCCGCTATATTTCGCAGATGTAAATTCAATACAGAGCTGTTAAACAGTGCTACTATCGAAAATAGCTTTTTCAGCGGATGTTATTTTGAAGGCAAGCGGCTTTCAACCTCGCTATTGGACAATGTCCGTTTTTTTCCTGAATATGATATAAAAGGCCTAGTGTATGAAAGTACACGGCGGCTTTCCCGAATCCTATATGAGTCGTGTGTTAATCAGAACAATGAGTTCAATCTGAAACGATGGCTGGAGGTGATGGGGAAAAGTGAGTGTCTAAGCGGTCGCTCAACACCGCTGGATGATTTAAGCCGGGATATTCTGTCCCAACATATTGAAGAAATTAAAA
>NZ_JAHHPN010000578.1:0-1273 GCF_024606325.1 Endozoicomonas sp. ONNA1 | reverse complement strand
TCGCCATTCTTGTCTTTCCATTCAGGCCAGCTCAGCACCGCTTTCACTTCCTCATGTTTGGGAAAGCCTCTGCTATGATTCATAGACGAGATGGCGAGGAACAGCTGTGTATTGAAATTGTCATTCTGGTCTTTCCATTCCGGCCAGCTCAGTATTGCTTTCACTTCCTCATGTTTGGGCACACCTTTGCCATTGTTCATGGATGCAAAGGAAGTTAATACATTCAAACTGGCTAAATATGCGAGTTCATCCTGGCTACGTTCGACAAAATCAGAGATATGTTCTTTTCTATTCTTCAGCATGTCGGTCAGCACGTCAGTATTTTTGATGCTTTCAGGAAGGTGCCCAAAAAAAGCAATGGCATTATCGAAGAAACCATTAAAAGAATTTCTCTCTACGAAACCAAGCAGCCTGTAAAAAGAGTACTTAACCGTGATGTTTTCTTTCTCGAATACCACCATCAGGGATTGCACTTTTTCCAATTCTTCATTGGTTAATTCGTATTCGATATTCTCTTTTACTTCTTCCAATGGTTCATTTTTTTTACTCTCAGTCCCCGGCGGGCAGTTGTCACATAAAAACGCTGAAGCTGATTCCTCATTAGCTATACGCTTTAATTCTTGTTGATTCAGTGGCTTGTTACACTTCGAACAAGTTGCAACCGAACTTCCAGTGTCCTGCTCAGCCGAGGGTTTCAGTGGGTCATCGCCCCCACTACCACTGTCGTCTTCTGAATCGGTTTCCTGGCCAGGGACGGCGGCTTGGGAAATCTGGCCGGATTGGCCTGACCCGCCTGTTGTCGCAGTCGACGATGCTGCAGTCGTTCGGGAGGGGTGACCCTTTTTCCCGGAACCCGCCTGACGGCCAGAACCTTTACCAGAAGTGATCTCACGGTAAATACTGAGTTCCTGATCATTATCTGCCAGCCATGTTTGAAGCAGTCCTGGATCAATCGTGGCAGGGTCTGACCTTTCCAGATCCATAAGATCCGCTTCAATCACCATGATCCGGTTTGACAAAACCCGAGCTAGTGTTGTTTGGTTTTTATTAGTAGATAATTGTCGTTTTAATCGTAGCTTACGAAGCAGTTCCTTTTTTTTTTGCAGGTATTTTTGAACAGGGCTGAGAACAAGGTTATGGGCAGGCTGGGGCTGTGGATCGGTATTCCAGTTGTTTCCGTCACTTGGCCAAATGGGGAGGGGAGGCAATTGTTGAGCGAGTGGCATAAACCCAGCCGAATGAGGATTGGTTTTTACAGGTTCAGTCAACTTAT
>NZ_JAHHPN010000577.1:0-1609 GCF_024606325.1 Endozoicomonas sp. ONNA1 | reverse complement strand
GTCAGGCCGAACCGTTGACAGAACGTTTTATTGTCGACACCAAAGACACTCCACTATGCTCCAACCCTTATTCAGGGATCTCTGTAAAAGATGTTGCCTTTGTCGGTTCGCTTTTAAAAAGCTATTGGAAACTCGACTCACCGTCGTTTAACTCTGTGGAACTTCTTGGGACCAGTCAGGACCACACGCTTACGATCACCGCTATGATGTCTGGCTCCGGACACGTCCAACAACCCAACCCGCCATCAGAATCATCCGGGCAGGAAGCCCTCCCTCAACCCATAGGCTTTTTCACTAGCCTTCTTTATTCTGATTCTGGCGGGGATAATGGAGCCCCTGAACGACAGCCACATACTTTGAGCTTGAATTGTTTCGTTCATCCCTGTCATGGGGCTTGTCAATTCCGGCAGTTTTCCGGTTCATCCGATGGCAGAGCGCCCGATCTTGAAGAAGGTTGGACAGACCACACAGCAGCGACGCCCGGACAAAGCTCATGCCCTCATTTGGCCAATAAATACTGTTTTATTTGCCACCCTGTTAACGGGGTCGCCATAGACACGATGGTTGCAGGGAAAATCAATAAAAACGTCCCTGCCGGGCAAGCCATTTGCGGCTTGATAATATTCAGGGATGATGGCCAGATGCTGGAATGTGGGAAGGTCTTCAAGAATGCAAAATCACTGTCGCGTCACAAAGGCAGCTCCCACTCTGGGCAAAAAACCTGTGATCTGACGATGGTCGGGGAGGATGGTCAACTGTATCCGTGCGGGACGGTCTGCAAGAATGCTAATGCCCTGGCGTATCACAAAGAAAGAGACCACACGGGGCAGCAAACCTGTTATGAGCACGTGGTCGAGGAGGGAGGCCAGCCGACGCCGTGCAAAAAAGTCTGCAAGAATGCTAAAGCCCTTTGGGCTCACAAAAGAAGGCACCACACAGGGGAACAAACCTGTGACGTGAACGTGATCGGGGAAGATGGTCAGTCGGGGCCATGCGGAAAAGTCTGCAAGAATGTTCAAGCCCTGTCGGATCACAAAGGTGGATACCACACTGGGCAACGAGCCTGTGACGTGACCGAGATCGGGGAAGATGGCCAGCCGTGGCCGTGCGGAAAGGTCTGCAAGAGCGGTAAAGACCTTTCGGATCACAAACGCAGAGAACACACAAGGCAAAAAATTTGTGATATGCCCGTGATCGGGAGTGATGGTCTGCAACGGCCCTGCTGGACGGTCTGCAGAAATGCAGCAGCTCTGTCCACTCACAAGAGCGGACTGCACACCGGGAAAAAGACCTGTGACGTGGCCGTAATCAGGGAGGATGGCCGGGTGCGGCCATGCGGTAAGGTCTTCAAGAATACTAACAGCCTGTCAGTTCACAAATCCATATACCACAACGAGCAACAAAGCTGTGATGTCACCGTGGTTCGGCAGAATGGTCAACCGCAGCCATGCGGTAAGGTCTACAAGAATGCTCAAGCCCTGTTGAGTCACAAAAGAATGCATAGAAAACGCAAGCCTTCTGTTGTGGATCAGAACGATGACTTTTGTCCTTGATCTGACAACCGCCCTTTCATGAGGCTTTCTTGATCTATCCTTGCTCTGTAAGAGCC
>NZ_JAHHPN010000576.1:0-1262 GCF_024606325.1 Endozoicomonas sp. ONNA1 | reverse complement strand
TTAAATTGTTTCGTCCATCCCTGTCATGGCGCTTGTCAATTCCGGCAATCTTCCGATTCATCTGATAGCAGAGCGCCCGATTATGATCAAAGTTTGACAGACCCAACAGTAGCAACGCCCGGACAAAGCTCATGCCCTCATTTGGCCAATAGATACTGCTCTATTTGCAACCCTGTTAACGGGGTCGCCTCAGACGGGACCGCCATAGACTCAATGGTTGCAGGGACAATCGATAAAAACGCCCCTGCCGGGAAAGTCATTTGTAGTTTGATTATATTCGGGGAGGATGGCCAGCAGCTGCAATGTGGGAAGGTCTTCAAGAATGCAAAATCACTGTCGTATCACATAAGCAAATACCACTCTGGGCAAAAAACCTGTGACCTGACGTTGGTCGGGGAGGATGGTCAACTGCAGCCGTGCGGGACGGTCTGCAAGAATGCTCAAGCCCTGTTGAATCACAAAAGAAGAGACCACGTCAGGCAACAAACCTGTGACGTAACCGTAATCAGGGAGGATGGCCAGCCGCGACTATGCGGAAAGGACTGCAGAAATGCCGAAGCGCTGTACATTCACAAAATCCGACGGCACACCGGGCAAAAAATCTGTGACGTGACCGTGATTGGGGAGGATGGCCAGCCGAAGCCGTGCGAAAAGGTCTGCAGAAATGCTGCAGCTCTGTCCACTCACAAAAGCGGACAGCACACCGGGAAAAAGACCTGTGACATGGCCGTAATCGGGGAGGATGGCCGACTGCAACCATGCGTAAAGGTCTGCAAGAATGCTCAAACCCTGTCGGTTCACAAAATCAGAGACCACACGAGGCAACAAACCTGTGATATACCCGTAATCGGGGGGGATGGTCTGCAACGGCCCTGCGGGAGGGTCTGCAGAAATGCAGCAGCTCTGTCCACTCACAAAAGCGGACACCACACCGGGAAAAAGACCTGTGACGTGACCGTAATCGGTGAGAATGGCTGTTTGCGGCCATGCGGTAAGATCTTCAAGAATGCTAACAGCCTGTCGGCTCACAAAACTGGATACCACACCGGGCAACAAACCTGTGCCGTGACCGTGGTTCAGAAGGATGGCCAGCCGCAGCCATGCGGGCAGGTCTTCAGGAATGCTCAAGCCCTGTCGAATCACAAAAGAAAGCATCGAAGACGCAAGCCTTCTGTTGTGGATCACAACGATGACTTCGGGCCTTAACCTGACAACCGCCCTTTCATGAGGCTTTCTTGATCTATCCTTGCTCTGTAAGAGCC
>NZ_JAHHPN010000575.1:0-4115 GCF_024606325.1 Endozoicomonas sp. ONNA1 | reverse complement strand
TTATAAGCAGGTAGGCTTGTGTAACGGGTTGCCTTTTGATGTTCGTATACCTAATGAAGAAACCCTTAAAACTTTCGAAGACACAGGCAAGGGTTTAGGTTTGACTCGATATGATTCTATGGAAGAAATGTTTAATGATCTGGACAAATAATGATGCTTACTCCAGTACGGTCAACGAAATTCAAAAAGGATTATAGATCTGGATCACATTCTGATTTATTTGGCTAGCGACATAACATAATCGGGATTGGGCAGAGCCTCACGGCTCTGCTCCTCCCGCACCACGAGCCATACGGATCACGTAGCGGGGAAGTTCCCTCTGGCGACTCGACTGGGAACGAAGAGATCGTGTTTAGCCATCATTGTGGCGGTTTTTCAGTTCGTTATACAGAGTTTCAGAATAGGCATTTGACACCAGCTTGATATATTCATCGAGGGCCATTTTTCTGAGTTCATCCGTGAACAACAAAGAACCAATAGCGGCATCCGATATCAAATTAGTTGTAATCTCTTTTCCTTCTTTTTCGAACTTCTCCAGTTTTTCCCTTGAGTCCCGGATGGATTTATTTACTTCCTCCCTCACAGCACCCCGGCAGTTTGCCACAAACTGGCGTTCTTGCTCGGGAGTAAGAGCAGGTAAAGGTACATTGCTGTACTGAATCTTTTTTGCCACCAGCTCGAGTAATTCAGAAAAGTTTTTACCACCTGGAAAAAATTGCTGAATGCCTGCCTGAGACAGGTTGAGTACGGGTGAATTCCCCATTAGCTTTAGCATTTTAATCCCGTCTTCACCCGTGAATGACTCGGGTTGTTCTTTAATCCCCAACGCAAGCTCCCGGGCTTCTTTGAAAATAAGACCGGCATTGAAAGAATCCCCTCCCATATCTTTAATCCAGCCTTTTACGGCTTTTTTAAAGAAGCTATGGGATAGCTTCTGACGCAAAGCAGTATGATCCTGGCCGTACTGAATATCAAAGTCAGTCTGATAAGCAGTGTCAGAATCGTCCAACCCATTTCTTCTTATTAGATAGGAACGCAGATCATCTACCAACATAATCGACTTCGATTCTTTATCGTATTGAAACACCAATGCATCACTCGTCAAATCAACAGCAGCATTATCAGGCTTTTGCGCAGAATCTTTCTGTGGAGGCAGCTTCAACGCATTTAATAGCAACAGAGCCTCTTTTTCGGTTATTTTGTGCGTTGCGGGGTCATACCCCCGAGAAAAACAAGCATCAAATACCTTATTGACGTCAGCGTCAGGAAAAGCATTCTGAAGTGCAGCTTTGAAACTATCATTGACCTCAACACGCGTTGGCTCTTTATGCTTTGGCCTGAACAGTCGGCCAATCCATGACGTTTTCGGAACAATCTCACCCGATTTGGAATTATAACTAACACATTCTGTGAGATACGCTGCCTGATGCTTATCCGTCTCAGAAGAAAAAGCAGACAAAATAGCCCGGGAAAAGTGAACCGGGGCACGCTTACTTAAAACAGGTGAAGGGGGTGTGGCTGCCACATCCCGTGCCAAAATACTTTTCTCCTCCAAGGTAGAACCGGAGGCTTCAGGCGATGGAGTATATCGCCGGGAATTATCCACCGAACTGACCCGATATCCAAATATTAGTGCTTTAGCAGCCCTACTAACCGCAGCAATATGACCCTCGCCCTGATCCAGAGTCATTCTGTAAGTATGCTTGCACCCCTCCATACGGCTCATTGGCTTTTGATCCATTGGTTTATCATCTTTGTATTCACCTTATGTGCTATGTCGGCTAAAAACTCAGGTGGATTAAATGAGTGAGACTTTCTTTTGATCCCGAGCAACGGCCTTGACAATAGCATCAGCGTCTTTAATCACACGAACCCTGGCAAACAAACCCTGAACCTCCGGATAGGCCTTGCGCAGATAATTCAGCCATTGCTTTAAACGAGAAGGGTAGTATTTCCATTTACCATTTGCGAGATCACGCTCACCCAGCTCAATCATCAACCTCAGCACAGACGACCATGGAATTGCACCACGGCGCTCAAGAATCATACCGGTAATATCCGGGATGGTGAGAGAAGCACGCCCTACCAGTAAATCGGAACAGCCAGACACTGCACGGCATTTTTCAGCATCGTCATGATTCCAGATTTCGCCATTGGCAATCACCGGAATATCCAGAGACTCCCGGATGAGAGAATCACGGCAAAGCACTCCTTACAGGTCGATATAACCACTGTATAACATTATTGCCGAAGCAGGACATTGGCGAAAAACCATGGATGCGCAGGACTTTCTGCTACTTTTGGTTTCGGATCTGTACTGGAGAAAAAAACATGAAGCTTGTTGTATTCGGATTTACACTATTACACCACCTCTTGCCGGTGTGTTATGCAGTTGAAGAATACGAAAGTATTTTTTGGGATTGGCCTTTATTTTCGCATGAAGTGAATACAACCCTGTATGTAAGACTGGGTTCACAGATAAATATTATTTGTCCAAACTTTGACATTGTTACAAAGAAACGAGTTTACTATCGACAAGCCCATACAATGTACGACAATGCATGGTTGGTCTACAACAAAACGAGCTATGATGACTGTCGGGTAGATAACAAGTACGATCCTGATGCACGTATTTTCTTATGCAAAGATCCTTTAAATCTGATTCGTCTAAAACTCCCTTTTTATCCACCTGAGTACTCTCAAGAACCTGGAGATGAGGCCTTTGAAGGGGGTAAAGATTACTATTTGATATCCACATCTGATGGCTCTGAGTCTTCAATCAACCGCCGTGAAGGTGGGCATTGCCTTACACATAATATGCGTATCCGGATTCATGTCTGTAAAGAATCTGGCGACCCTGATCCCAGCTGCCTTGGCCCATTTGACCCAGAGTCAAATATTTGCCCTGCAACCGATCCTGTTGCTGATCTTTATCATGCAACGACTCTTGCTCCTGTCACGACTCCTGTTCCTGTCAATATTTCCAAGATCTATAATGAAACTGATTCTGATACCGCAACAGTTACCAAAACAGTGACTAAAACCGTTATTGCAAAGGCTACTGAAGCTGTTCCAACCGGATATAACTATTCACTGGCACGTCCCATTGAGTTAGTGTGGGAGATCGGCTACAACCAGACCCGAACTGAACATATTTCTGAAGCTGCGCATCACCCGGTGGTTGCACTTTGTGAGGAATCCAACAGCAAGGTCAGCCTGCTGAACGATAAAGGAGTGATTGTCGATAGTTGGTTGTGTCAGCATGCAGGCGAGCGTCTGGTTATTCTCAAACCGGAATACCGAAATAGTGACGTTTATCTGTTTGAGGCATTACCCGAATATGGCAGTGTGCGGCTGTGGAAATCGACCCTGACCGTCAATGTAGGTAGCATCAGGCAACGCCTGATCAATCAGGCAAACTCCCTCTACAACCCGCCGGGGTTTGCCCTTTTGGTCGCAATGTACCTTGTTGCTGCAAGCATGCTCTGACATGCTTAAGAATCGTCCCGGACACTTGACCAGACAAATGAATAGTCTGGTCAAGTGTTTTATTGGAACAAACCATTGCAGGCTATTACTCTTTACCGTTTTACCATCTGGCACTATGCTTGGCTCCATAGCAAACAAAACATATGTACTAAATGACCAGCAACCATTCGCCCACCGATAAAACACCGGAACGATTAGTGCAGCTAAGTGTTAATTTCCGTACCATTTCAATTCGCTCCCATGCTGCTGCATCGGAGTGTGAACAGCTCCCCGTATTTATTTCCAGGCAGAGCAGTGTGCCACGACAGCAGAGTCGGTCTGCTCGTAACTGCAATTCCAGTGGAAGGAATGGATCAACCAAATTAGTCGGGATGAATCTATGACTGAAGCAAAACCGTTTACAATTTCTAAAGGGCTTGTTTGGCAAGTCTGGCTGAGAGTGAAAGCCAATAAGGGAGCTACCGGTATTGATGGTCAGTCTCGGGCTGACTTTGAAAATAATCCGGGCGGTAACCTGTACAAGCTATGGAACAGGATGTTATCGGTTGACATCCTCCCCCACTGATTCAAGAAATCAGTGGGGGATTCCCATGGGGGCGCCTAGCCCAGGCTGCTACTTTCTCACG
>NZ_JAHHPN010000574.1:0-5303 GCF_024606325.1 Endozoicomonas sp. ONNA1 | reverse complement strand
CGAAAAAGCGCAGTTTACAGCGAGTAAATGAGCATTTTGAGCCACTTTTTAACGCGGTATCAGCGAAGCGCAGCACTTTTGCGACACCCTCCTTGGCCGTGGCATGTTTTTGAAGGTCATTGTTACATTGACTCACTGTTGTTGATATCTGCGCATCAGTATCCAAAGATAAATGCTCACCGCCAGAGCAATCAGCCCCAACAACACTTTCAGAAAAACCTGAGGAACCAGCCAGACTGAAATCCCTATGCCCAGCCACAGGAGCGCCAGAGCCCGACACCCTATTTTGGGTGAGAGCGCCCTGTCATGCAGGTACTCTTTCAGGGCCGGACCAAACCTTGGATGCTCCAGCAACCACCGATTCAATTTGGGTGAAGACCGAACGCTGAGCCACACTGCCAGCAACAGAAACACGGTCGTTGGCATGAGGGGCAGCACGGCACCAATGATGCCGAGAACAATGCAAAGCAATGCCAATCCCTGATAGAAGATTCGCAATAACGGGTTTCTGACCAGAAGATTTTCTTCTTCTGTTGCCAGCTGACCAGCCAAATTGGGCCCTTTACACTTACTCAAACGTCGCTTCCTGAATAATCTTTACATAATCCAGCTCTGCCAGTTTTCTCAGAACTTCATAAAAATCCAGCTGATGGGTGTCACCAACTGCCAGATACTCTGCTGATCGGCACTGTATTTTTCCCGGCGACGCCCGGTAAACAACCAGCGTTGGATCAATCGCCATGACCTGATCAACGTACTCAATCTTGTCCGGAATACAGAATTCATAAGACACCGCTGTCAAGTTATCACCTGAGCCTCGCAGACCCTCCTTGTTGAGTTCATTGAGATCAAACTTAATTTTGGCCATATGCCCCGCTTTCCAGCCCAGCGTGGAGCAACCACCCAGTAACAGAACCAGCAGGAGTATAGCAGGGGCTTTTAATGTCATAAGCGAAACCTTGGAAGATAACTTGCGTGGCTATAGTAACTCTTTTTTCTGCTTCATGGTGGCTAATCAGGAAAGGATGCACACAGCTACAAGCAGACCTCACCCGAATCAGAAATGAGCACTTAAAATATATCTATACTGTAATCCTCAACAGTGACTATTGATCAATTATGACTTCAGATATTCTTCTTCGATTTGCTCTGGTGATGATGCTCTTAACTGCCAACACCAGTTTTTCATCCTCTGAGTATGAGATTTCCGGGTTTACCAAGGGCCATAAGCGAACCAGTGATTTCATGGAGAGTATTCGTAACAACCGTCCGGAACTTCAGGCGTTTATGAATCGACTGCCCAAAGGCGGCGATCTCCATCATCACCTGATGGGGGCCATCGAGCCCGAAGAAATCATTGATATCGCGATAGAACGAAAGTTTTGCATTTATAAGGACCATCACATGGCCCCGTGTGATTGCTGTGCACAGTCCGTGAGCGCATACGTCAGTAATGAAGAAAACCGTGCAGCTCTGATCAGGCAGCTAACGCTTGCCGACAGCAACGATACGCTTGAGATCCGTGACAAGCATTTCTTCGACTACTTTGCTATCGTGAAAGCCTTATTCGATGGAATAGATGCCCGTTTCATTTCACTTATACGTAAAAAGGCCGCTGTTGATGGACTTTCTTACATTGAATCAACTATCTACTGGAATGAAGCGAACGGGCCTGACAAGTTGTTTTCCCTCATCACCAACCTGCCCGCACCGGACCCGGACAGTTCCAAAAGTCTGGAAGACTTTCGTACCAGACTGAGTGCCCAGCCCGATTTTCAAACCCAGTTAAAGGCAGCTGCCAAAGAGGTAGCCGATGCCTTGAAAGATTCTGACGACCACTTGAACTGCTCTCATAGCCCCTCTCAACCTGCCTGTTCTGTCACCGTTCGGTTTCTACACGAAATTCACCGGACCGATCCCCTGCCCCGGGTTTACGCCCAGATGATC
Organism: Endozoicomonas sp. ONNA1; assembly: GCF_024606325.1. Classification (NCBI taxonomy): domain Bacteria; kingdom Pseudomonadati; phylum Pseudomonadota; class Gammaproteobacteria; order Oceanospirillales; family Endozoicomonadaceae; genus Endozoicomonas; species Endozoicomonas sp. ONNA1. Next base: position 3,356 of record NZ_JAHHPN010000574.1, on the reverse strand, counting down.
TTTGCCTTTGAACTGGCTCAATTGAGTCTCTCTGGCAGCGATCCTCAAGTGCTGGGCATCAACATAGACGGCGCTGAAAATAATGATACGGCACTGAACGATTACCTCAGCCATATGAAAATGCTGAGTTTTCTTAAAAACCACAAAAAATACCCTCTGGTGAAAGAGCATATTAGCCTGCATGCAGGAGAACTGGTCAAAGCCACAGTCGAAGATTTTTACTACCGAACCACCTTGGCAGACGCTATTAATATCGTTCAGCCCAAACGCATAGGCCACGGGATCAGCCTAATGGCACAGGACTGCCTGAAGCAGTCCAGCTCCGGCAATGAAGAATACGTCAACTGCAGTGCTGAGCTGCTCAAAACCATGCTGGATAATGACATTGCTGTTGAAATTCCTTTCACCAGCGACCAGCGATTGAATGATATCGGGCCCAACAGCGGACACCCCTTTCCTGTTTATGTCAATAGCAATGTTGCAGTGGCGCTGGCTACTGACGATCCGGGGATTCTAAAAGTCGATTTGACCAGTCAGTTTGTAGAAGCCGTCTATGGCTTCAGCCCTAATCAATCCAGCGACGGCGCTCTCCTGTCCTTTGATCAGATTATTGAGTTCGCACGCAACAGTCTGGAGTACAGTTTTCTGCCCGGTCAGAGCCTTTGGGTAAAGGCTGAAGACCACACTCGATATCAAAAAAGAGTTTCGGCCTGCCTGAATCTTGATTCAGAAGCCTGCAATAAGTTTGTCGGCAGTAATACCAAGGCGAGACTCCAGAGAGATCATGAATTAAAGCTGAAAGACTTCATGTTAACGCTGGCAGCAGGAAGCCCTGATTTAACACCCCTGTGAACTGCCATGAAATTGCAAAAAAAAGAGTAACAAAATGGCAAAAGAACAAGAATTCGTCTCCAGTTTTCAGGCTGGCTTACTGGCATTGTTCTGCTTATGCCTGATGCTTCTGAAGCATCAGGCTCATGCCAGAGATCACCTGAAAGTCTCTCCTGACAACTGTAACCCCTCTTACCTTGGCAAACACTTTCGTGACGTACTGCCCTGTTACCTGAAACAAGAAGATAAGAATTATCAATGGAGTGCTGCAGCTGCGACTGAAGAGCGCGTCGAGCTGGATGGAAAGAAGCTGAAGGTCAAAGTCTACCCTGTCCGTATGAAGTCTCTGCGCTGGACTATCGGAGAACAGGATAAAGTCTCTGATCCGGTCTGGGAGCATCGGATCAAGGTGTATATACCGGAAAAAGTCAGCTCCACCACTGCTCTACTCTTTATCAATGGCGGCATCATCCATTGGCCCGAAGATCAGCCCGATAGAAACAAGAGGAGCACTGATGCCCTGCAATTTTCTCATATAGCCGCCAGAACCCGGTCGATCGTCGTTGATCTGAAAGACATTCCAAACCAGTTCTTGCGATTTGGTGATGGCAAACCGCTCAAGGAAGATGGCCTGATGGCCTATAGCTGGCAAAAGTTCATTGATAACCCGGGGAAAAACTATAACTGGCCACTCCGATTACCCATGGTCAGGGCTTCCATTCGGGCCATGGATACGATTCAGGCACTGATGAAAGAGAAGCACATTAAAATTGAGCATTTTGTATTAGCCGGAGGATCAAAACGAGGCTGGACAGTCTGGCTGACCGCAGCAATGGATAACAGAGTGTCAGCCATCATACCCATGGTCATCGATGTTCTTAATCTGCAAGAGAGTATGCGACACCACTTCAATAGTTACCAACGCTGGGCTCCGGCTGTCAAAGACTATTACTCTCTGATGCACACAATCGGCACCCAGCCTATGACTCAGCTAATGGAGGTGGTCGACCCCTATTCCTACCTCCCTCTGCTAACCATGCCGAAGTACATCATTAATGCCACCGGCGATGATTTTTTCTTACCCGACTCCAGCCGCTTTTACTTCGATGACCTGAAAGGCGAAAAATGGCTGAGATTCCTTCCAGACCTGAGGCATTACATTCTCAGAATGGATCAAACACTGGTGAGTGAAAGCATCGAATCCTTTTACGGAGCCATCATTAAAGATCGCCCCATGCCCAAGATCAGCTGGGATGTCTCTAAACTAAACCTGAAAGTCGAAGCCTCAATGCCTCCCAAAGCCATGAAACTGTGGACTGCAACAAATCCTGAAGCCAGAGATTTCCGAACCACTTCAGACAACCCAAAGGTCAGCCAGTTTAAATCTGAAACACTCACATTCCGTTGTCGTGAAAGCTGTCGGGCAGATGTCGCATTGAAAGCCCCCGAAAAAGGTTGGAAAGCCAGCTTTGTCGAGCTGATCTACCCTAACCCGCCCTATCGTGACCTGTCATTCACGACCCGGGTGTTTGTCACCCCAGATGTTTATCCCGAGGACAATCGCACTCCATCTCATGGCCAAAGCTCAGAGGATATAACGCACCGGATTGTCCGGGCACTGCTCAAGCCCGCACTCAAAGAAAATTGAAACGATATTAGCCACAGTCAGGAACACCAGAAGCGCAAAGGCAAAATGGGAAAACCATCTGATTTCGGGGTTTTTCGCTTCTGAGACTTCGTCCTCATAAGCGTGCAATTCAAACTGTCTGGAATAACCTATGACCAGTGCGATATATACGATTAAAGCAGAGCACAGAATATACAACCAAGTATACATATGCAGTCCCAGCAAAGCCGAACCATATCCTTGAGGATTGTTCACATGCAGTGCAATTTGCCTCAGAGCAATAAAGCTAGTCAAGACAGCCGCTAGCAGCGACAAACTGTAATGACCGGGTCGAACGTGGTACCTCATATTGAGCAGGAACCCTGAGGCTATCACTAAAATTCCCTGCCGCTGCAATATGCAGAGAGGACAGGGTAATTCGCCCATCACAAACTGAAACCAGAAAGCAGCAACCAGAAGAAGACAGATGACTATCAATTCAAAAACACTGGCAAACTTCACAAAATCATTGATCTCTCTGCATGAGTTCATGATTAGACCCGCCAAACTTCTAAAGATAAATTTCCAAGTGCTCAGAAATATGATGAATAAAAACCAATGCAATCAGAACAAGAGAAATGCTGAAGCAAACGATTCCCCACTTTCGATTGAACCAGGCAACCATCAACGCAAATAATATGAAGATAAAAGATAGCAAAGTGTAAGGCATTACCTGTACTCCCCAGCCTAACGAGATTGTTTCACAAACTTTTGCGACAACCCCCGACCATGAAAGCTTCATTAGAGCATAGCGTTAACATGTTTTATTTACAGGTTATTGACATCTTCCCCCACTGATTCAAAAAATCAGTGGGGGATTCCCATGGGGGCGCCTAGCCCAGGCTGCTACTTTCTCACG
>NZ_JAHHPN010000573.1:0-1180 GCF_024606325.1 Endozoicomonas sp. ONNA1 | reverse complement strand
CTACGCTGTCATGTCGAATCACTATCAAGTGGTTTTGCATATTAATCACTCAAGTTACGCACCATTCTGAAATCAGCCGTTATTGGTGACATGAAAAAGTTAGTCAATAGGTGATACGTACCAGGCGCAAGAAAATACGACAGTTAAGATATATGGCTGCAAAGTTTGCAGTGGCTGAATAATCACCCATTTCAAAAACTCAGAAGATTTAAACACCTTAAAGCCGTGTTTTCCGGATAAGATGACGCCTTTCTTTTATTCCCTGCCTTGCCTCTGTTACCTACCTTGCCCTGGCCTTGATCAGGGCTTCAAGGCAGTCGATATTGCCGGTCACAGCAGCGATAAAAAACGGGCTGGTGTCATCCGACAAGACGGCATTAAGATCTGCTTTGGCTTCGAGCAGAACTTTCACGATGTCGGTATAGCCCTTCTGGGCTGCGAGACAGAGCGAGGTGACGCCATTCGTAGTCCGGGCGTTGAGATCTGCCCCGGCTTCGATCAGGGCTTTTACGATGCCGATGTTATTATGCAGGGCAGCGCTTAGCAAAGGGGTGGCGCCACCAGGCAAGGCGGCATCGAGATCCGCATTGGCTTCGATCAGGAGTTTCACGATGTCGGTATAGCCCTTCTGGGCTGCGATATGCAGCGGGGTGGCGCCATTATTAGCTCGAGCGTTGAAATCCGCTCCGGCTTCGATCAGGGTTTTCACGATGTCGGTATTGCCCTTCTGTGCAGCGATGAACAGCGAGGTGGCGCCATGCGAAGTCCGGGCGTTGAGATCCGCATTGGCTACGATCAGGAGTTTCACGCAGTCGTGGTTATTTTGTTGGGCAGCGACGAACAACGGGGTATTACCATCCTCAGCCGGGGCGTTGAGATCTGCCTTGGCGTCGATCAGGAGTTTCACGCAATCGGTATTGCCTAATTCGCTGGCGATCAGTAGCGGGGTGGCGCCACCCTTTGTTCGGGCGTTGATATCCGCCCTGGCTTCGAGCAGGATTTTCACACAGTCGCTGTTATTTTCCTGGGCAGCCATGAACAGCGCGGTGACGCCTTTCTTTGTACGGGCGTTGAGGTTTGCACCGGCGTTAATGAGGCGTTCGACGATGTCCTTGTGCCCATTAACAGATGCCAACATCAGGGCAGTGAAATCATCACTCAAAACGGCATTGACATTGAC
>NZ_JAHHPN010000572.1:0-12747 GCF_024606325.1 Endozoicomonas sp. ONNA1 | reverse complement strand
GTTTTAGTTTGGGAGAAGTTGCGCAGCTCCAGATTCAGGCTTGAGTCGTCCAGAAAAGCATTAGCCTGAGCAGAAGTAGCCATAAAGATGGCAGCACTCAGTGCACTGATTTGTGCAAGTTTCATTAGTGTTCAGCTCCTTGCTGTATTCGATGTGTGTTCTTCTAGCCCTGGTTTCAATATCCTTGTACTGCTTGGACGGAATGTACTGCGAAACCTCCCCATAGGGCTAAGAGTGATTCTTATACAATCCTGAACAGGATGCAACAGGGTTTAGAAAAATCTCACATCTTTTGTACTAGCGTTAAGCGGGCCCGCATCCTTGTCTGATAAAGCCATCCAGCATTCCCACCCCTAAAGACATTGACTGTTTGTTCTCCTCAGAGGTGAACGTCAATCATGCCCTCGTATCCATAATAATTGTCGCGGAAATTGCGCAAGAATATCATTCTGCACATCTCCGGCAACGCCCTTGAAATCTCCCGAACCAACCTAAATGTAGCTACATTCAATCAGCCAGCGCGCCAGCAGAAAGAGACGCAATGCCTACAGAAGCATTCACCTTGGTTATAACGTCAGGTTTCATTGGACAGAACCCTCGTGTTTCCTGAGGTTTAATAGAATTTTATAAACACTCAGAGATAACCCTTGGGTATAACTCCTGCAAAAATGTAGACCTGATGTTATTAGGCTCGGTCGATTTGATTCAGTGTTTAGGCAACATGAGTACTTGAGTAAAACAGTGATCTGGTATTTTGCAAATTATCTTAATGAATAAAAAATTGTTCTTTTAATTTCTTTTTATTGATTGAACAAGACTAATGAATGAAAGGCAGTAAAAAATGAATGTTTATAATGAATTGAGATCATTTACTTTTCAGGGATGAATTATGAGCAGCTTGCAGCGAAACGCTGAAGAAGGAAAAGACCTCTGGCTGGCTTATTTAAAACAGGGCGGGACAATACGTGAATTGAGAGGGCTGAATCAAGATCAGATGGAAGCCATCTACCAACTTGGATTCAGTTATTTCGGCATTGGTCACTATGCAGAAGCTCTCAAAGTCTTTCGTTATCTGGCTCTTCTGGATCATCACAGTCCTCGTTACTATCTGGGAATAGGGTTGGCTCTTCACCATTTAAATCAGGATGCTGCTGCAATACCCGCACTGAATTATGCCGAAAAGCTGGATAACAGAGACCCTCGTCCATCCATTTGTATGACAGAGTGCTTTATTCGTCTGAAAAATCGCAAACTGGCGGTTAAAGCGTTGGCAAATGCCGCGAAAATTCTGAAATCTTCCAAAGGTTGGGAAGAGCAGCGAAAACAGGCTAAACAATTAAAACACTATCTGATAGAACCTTCAGGGAGGAAGTGACTATGAACCCAGTCGATCCCAATTCCGGAGTATCCCAGACCCCTGTGCAACAGGGCGGGCAAGCATCTCAAGCTTCAAATCAGGGTCAGGTAAGCCAAGGATTCAGCAGCTCGAACTCGGTTTCCAACTCTGCAAACAGTAATAATGGTCAGGCGGTCAGTGTTAGCCCGGATCAGCCTGGCGCTTCTAATGCAGACAGTCGCGACTTTCTTCAAAGAGCCTTTGACGCAAGAATGGATGGCTTCAGGGCAGCAGTGCATGAATTCAATCGTCGTTTCGATGCCCGGGATATAGATATTAATGATACCCAGTCACTCATTCTTATCATTAAGGGAATGATCAGTGATACTCAGGCTATGGTCAGTGCTGCATCGATCGATCAGACCTTCAGTAACAGGGTTTATGAACAGAGCAGGAGGCAAGACAGTGCAGCTACTGCCCACTCTCTTAGAGGGAATATTCGATCCAGAACCGAGGATTTAACGGACAAAACGGCTCAGCGTAATTCCTATGTCGAAGACTTGGTAAACAAGACCTTGTATAAAAGCCTGAAATTGCAAGAATTGGCCAGTGCTCAGTCCAATCAGGCCGCTAACAACCAAGCTGGTAACAATTATTCCGGTAACAATTATGCTGGCAGTCATGCCGGTAACAATTATGCTGGTAACAACAACAGCAGCAGCAACAACCTAGTGGACAGGTTGACGGCTGAAATAACCTTGCTTGAGCATCAAATTGCAGGCATTACCTCAGAAATTAATACTCTGAGCGGGCAGATCCAAACATTGCAAACCAATAATGCCACAGATCATGCCGCTTTGCTCAAAGCCAACAGGCAGCTGAACTCAGTGACGGAAGAGTTTGTTCGTGTTAACAGTCTGCTGGGGCGAATTCGTCAGAGGTTCGATCCTGCCGCATTGAAAACCGGTGAAGAAGGTGTGCAAACCGTCAAAGAGCTCGAACAGAGGGAACAGAAAGATCAGGTCAGGGAGTCCAGAAAGCGCGAGCAGAACAAAGATGGAATAAAATCTCTGGATAAAGAGCTCAGAAGAGACGAGGTCCGGCTGGAGGAAAACCAGATTGAACGTGATGAAGGCGTTGATCAGTACCTCTCCGCTGAAGATATGGAGACGCTGCGACGGGTGTTCTCACCCTCTGACCCTGCTGAGCTGAGAATTGCTGCTCAGCGCCTTGATGATCAACCACAGGCAAGAAACTTTCCTGCAGCCGGGGAGGGGTTCGCTATTGCTCTGAATAGTGCTCATTCAGAAAAAGCACTTGAAGATGCAGCCAACCCCGCGGCAGAGACTCACCGGGGTGATAACCTCAGTTTTGAGGGTGCAAGCAATCCGCAGATTTTTGCCCGTCTCTGGATGGAAGCCAAGCTGGAAGAAGGTGAAGAAACCCAGGATATGAAAGAAGATCACCTGGATGAAGTGGCTGAGAATGTGGATACCCAACGCAAGAGTGTTGCCGAGCATCTGCAGGATTTCGAATCGATTCCTCTGGAAGTCGCTGAGTCGCTGGAAAAACAGCAGGAGGCAGCTATCCAAATCAGTAAAAGTAATCGAGTTTGAAAGCAGGAGGGGAGGGACTTCCCTCCCTGGCCTTTCGGAAAGTCTGCTACAGCTGTTGAAAATATCCCTCATCCTGTTTCCATTTCCTGTCTATAGGCCCCGAGACTATCTGGTGAAAATCAAGGGTTCAGGTATAATGCCCCAGTTCTGACAATGGCAAACAAAGGATAGACAGATTCAATGCCGATCTACGAATATCAGTGTGGAAGTTGCGGTGATGTGCAGGAAGTGATTCAGACTTTCAGCGATGCGCCTCTGACCGACTGTGGTGTCTGTGGTGAACCTGAATTGACAAAACTGTTGAGTGCACCGGCCTTCAGGCTGAAAGGCGCTGGCTGGTACGAAACAGACTTCAAGAGTGGCAATAAGAAGAATCTGTCCTCCAATGATCATCAGGGCCCTGCCAAGGGCTCGGGCGGCCCTGCAGCCGCCAGTGAATAATTCGGTTATTTGAGCACTGAGGTTGTTTTACCCGGAGTGACTCAAAACCATACATTCAGGCACAAAATTTCTGATAATTCTGTGCTGAACCTGAATAGCTCCCCAGTTTCGAGGTATCTTATGCGCAGCCATTATTGCGGCGAACTGAATCTCTCCCATGACGGGCAGGAGGTTACTCTTTGTGGATGGGTACACCGCCGTCGCGACCATGGTGGTGTGATCTTCCTGGATATGCGTGACCGTGAAGGCATCGCCCAGGTAGTTATTGATCCCGACACCGAAGAGGCTTTTGCCCTTGCCGATAAAGCACGCAGTGAATACGTGCTGAAAATCACCGGATTGGTTCGTCCTCGTCCGGAAGGGACTGTAAACACCAACATGGGCACCGGTGAGATTGAGGTGTTGGGTAAGCAGGTAGACATCCTGAACGAAGCCCAGACACCTCCTTTCCAGATCGAAGGCTACACCGATGTGGGTGAAGAAGTTCGTCTTAAAAACCGTGTTGTTGACCTGCGCCGTCCGGAAATGCAGGAAAAAATGATCCTTCGCAGTAAGCTGACCAGTGCCGTACGCAGCTTTATGGATGAGCACGGCTATCTGGATGTCGAAACGCCTGTTCTGACCCGTGCTACCCCGGAAGGTGCCCGTGACTACCTGGTGCCCAGTCGTACCCACGAAGGTAAGTTCTTCGCGCTGCCTCAGTCTCCTCAGCTGTTCAAGCAAATGCTGATGGTGGCAGGTTTTGACCGCTACTACCAGATCGTAAAATGCTTTCGTGACGAAGACCTGCGTGCTGATCGTCAGCCAGAATTTACTCAGATCGATATTGAGACCTCCTTTATGGATGAGTCCCCGATCATGGAAATGGCTGAAGACCTTATTAAGAGCACTTTTAAGAAAGTGGGCGGTATTGAGTTGGGCGAATTCCCGCACATGACTTATGCACAGGCCATGAACCTGTATGGTTCTGACAAGCCGGACCTGCGTATCCCGCTGGAGCTGGTGGATGTGGCTGATCTGATGGCCGGAGTTGAATTCAAGGTCTTCAAAGGACCGGCTGAAGATCCCAAAGGGCGTGTAGCTGCTCTGAAAGTTCCCGGTGGTGCTGAACTGTCCCGTAAGCAGATCGACGACTACACTCGGTTTGTCAGCATTTACGGTGCCAAAGGTCTGGCCTGGATCAAGGTTAACGAAATTGAAAGTGGCGCCAATGGCCTGCAATCTCCGATCATCAAGTTCCTGGGCGACGATGTCACCATGAAGATCATGGAGCGACTGGATGCCAGGAATGGCGATATCGTCTTCTTTGGTGCTGATAAAGAGAAGGTGGTTAACGAAGCCTTGGGCGCGTTGCGCTGCAAGATCGCTGCTGACCTGAATTTGTACACGAAAGAATGGGCGCCACTGTGGATTGTCGACTTCCCGATGTTTGAAGAAGCAGACGACGGTGGTTTGACTGCACTGCACCATCCTTTCACAGCCCCAACGACTTCACCTGAAGAGTTGGAAGCTAATCCTGCGGAAGCTTTGTCCCGTGCTTATGACATGGTTATCAACGGTTACGAAGTGGGTGGTGGCTCTGTTCGTATTCACAATCAGGAAATGCAGCAGACGGTATTCCGCATCCTGAAGATTGAGGAACAAGAGCAACAGGAGAAGTTTGGCTTCCTGCTGGACGCTCTGAAATACGGTGCGCCTCCCCACGGTGGTCTGGCGTTTGGTCTGGACCGTCTGGTTATGCTTTTGTGTGGTACCGATAACATTCGTGACGTTATTGCCTTCCCGAAAACTCAGTCTGCAGCGTGTCTGCTGACTCAGGCTCCGGGTGAAGTGGATGCTGGCCAGCTGCGCGACCTGAACATCCGTATTCGTCGCGATCCGGCGTCTGCAACCAGTCACTGATCAATCCATAAAGCGTCTGCGACACACAAAGCGTCTGCGACACACAAAGCGTCTGCGACACACAAAGCGTCTGCGACACATAAAGCGTCTGCGACCATTTCATAAATTGTTTAAGGCCGGTTTTTACCGGCCTGTTCAAGAAAAGATAAAGGGTATTTTCTATGGCAGGTCATAGTAAATGGGCCAATATCAAGCACCGTAAGGCGGCACAGGACGCCAAGCGTGGCAAAATCTTCACCAAGATCATTCGTGAGCTGGTGGTAGCAGCCAAGCAGGGCGGTGGTAATATCGAGGACAACCCCAAGCTGCGTCAGGTGGTTGACAAGGCTCTGGGGGCCAATATGACCCGTGACACCATCAACCGGGCCATTGCTCGTGGTGCCGGTGGTGATGACGATTCCAATATGGAAGAAGTCATCTACGAAGGTTACGGTGCTGGCGGTATCGCAGTTCTGGTGGAATGCCTGACAGACAACCGTAATCGTACCGTTGCAGAAGTACGTCACGCATTCTCCAAGCACGGTGGCAATCTTGGCACTGACGGGTCTGTTGCTTATCTGTTTGAGCGCAAGGGGCAGATCTTTTTCGAACCGGGCCTGGATGAAGACACTGTCATGGAAGCCGCTCTTGAAGCTGGCGCTGAAGACGTTGTGACTAACGACGATGGTTCCATTGAAGTAGTCACTGATTGGACTGAGTTCATGGCAGTAAAAGAAGCCATAGAGGTTGCAGGTCTGACGCCAGCAGGTGGCGAAGTAGCGATGATCGCTTCCACCCAGACGGAACTGGACAAAGACGGTGCAGAAAAAATCATGAAGCTGGTGGATCGTCTGGAAGATCTGGACGACGTGCAAAACGTTTACACCAATGCTGATATTCCTGCTGAAGTGATGGAGCAGCTGGGTTAAGTTATCCCTTCCTTGTGAATAGCCTCGACAGCGAAAGTATCGGGGCTTTTTTTGCTTTTACTTTTCTTGCTCTTATAAAAAATTGTCGGGCTCCCGCTTCTATATAAAAATTTTGCTGTTGCGGTGTTGCGAGTGAGGTCAAATACCGTGCAACTTGATCACAATGGTTTCATGCTTTAGTTCTGGAAATACCTGCCCGGCAGACACATGAGTGAATGCCCAGACGTTGAACCCTATCAGTAGCATAAACAATACGACAATGATGCCAGTGATAATCAATAATGTTTTTAGTAGATCGGGCATTGATTGTTTCCGGATCTTCTTGTGGAGTAAAACCGTCTTGAGCAAGGGCAATGATCCTGCCAGGGTTTCACGATGAGAGCATTGCCAGAGAAATACTAAGCTGCTTCTATCGTTACTCACAGGCAAGTTTGGTAATTCAGTGTTCTTGAATTGTAAGTTTCTGATACCCAGTGGGATCACTGGTATATTGTATGAATGTACAGTATCCTTTTGACGTAATCATGATGACAGAATTCCTGTCTGTCAGATGTTTTTGGCAGGAGCTGCCGAAGTCAGTGACTCTTGGGATATATCAAACAGCTGTCATGGAAAATCGCGATATCCGACTTGAGAATACATTCTGAATGGCCATCCTAATGGGGATAGATCCGGGATCAAGAATTACCGGCTATGGATTAATTGAAGAAGTAGGTAATAAAACACATTATGTGGCTTCCGGGTGTATTCGCATCCGGGAAGCGCCTTTGCCTGAGCGATTGCAGCAGATCTATGAAGGTATCAGTACTCTGATTGAACGTTACACCCCACAGTCAGTGGGTGTCGAACAGGTGTTCATGTCCAGGAATGCCGATTCGGCACTGAAGCTGGGGCAGGCCAGGGCGGCGGCTATTGTGGCTGTGGTCAATCATAATCTTGAGGTGTCGGAGTATTCTGCCCGGCAGGTCAAGCAGGCGGTGGTTGGCAAAGGTTCTGCGGATAAGTACCAGGTAAAGCACATGGTGAAGTCTATCCTTGACTTGAATGATACTCCTCAGGCTGATGCCGCAGACGCCCTGGCAGTTGCTCTTTGTCATGCTCATACCCGCTCCAGTCTGGTCAGAATGGCAGGTGCTACAGGTACCCGACGTCGTCGTCTCACGGGGCAGGCTTAGTTTGGGTGGACGCAAAGGTGAAAGGAAGCGATGCAAAACACCAGGTCTACAATCTGTTGCGGCGTATAGATTTTCTTCAATGCTTTCCAGTTTTCTATACCTATGATCTGTTCTTTGTAGAGTTCTTCAGTGGTTTTCAGTAACAGGCGCTGGCGGTTGTCCCAGCCCGGTGCCAGGAGACCGCGAGCAACCATTTGTACATCACTGGCTTTCAGACCGGTGTCCAGAGCACATTGAGCAATGTCCGGGATCAGGTGTCTGGTATTACAGAGGTAGGCACTTCGAAGAGCAACCAGAGCCCGATCTCTCATAGGAAGGCTGGTATAGCCCTGTATATAGCCGGTGAAACTGCGAACAGGCTTATCGAGCTTAGGTGAATTTGCTATTCGCTCCGGAGGGGCCTCCACCAACAGAGATTTCTGTGACTGGATGAAAGGGATAGGAATAGCCCCGCCGGTCACAGCGGGATGGTATTCACTGGCCAGACCAGCCTTAGGAAGGATTTGCCAGAGTACTCCCAAAAATGTGCGAAGTCTCCTCATGAGGCCGCTCCTTCAGGCTGTTGGATTGATGTCTCTCAGTGATTAGAGAAGAGCAATCCTCAGGAGTTCATGGTTCTCAGCGTATTGTTAGGTGTTCTGACTACATGGTCAGAAAATAAAAAATTTGGGAAACGACATGATTGGAAGAATTCGGGGTCTTCTGGCTGACAAACAGCCTCCTCATTTGCTGATCGAAGCCTATGGTATCGGGTATGAACTGGAAGCTCCGATGTCGGTTTTTTATAAATTGCCGGAAGTGGGTCAAGAAGTCGTTTTGTACACCCACTTTGTCGTGCGTGAAGATGCTCAGCTTCTCTACGGCTTCAGCAGTCGTGATGAACGGGAATTGTTCAGAACCCTGATTAAGGTCAATGGAGTAGGTCCCAAGCTTGGACTGACCCTTTTGTCAGGTATTGAAGCTGATGCATTGGTACGCTGTGTAAAGGAGGGAGACAGTGCCACACTGGTCAAGCTGCCGGGTGTGGGTAAGAAAACAGCCGAGCGGCTGATTATTGAAATGAAAGATAAGCTGGATCGTTGGCAGTCAGCGCCCCTGTTGGAAGAAAAGCCTTTGATTGTTGGTGGGGAAATGGCTGCCGCAGCACAAGATATTGAACAGGAAGCCGTCAGTGCATTGGTGGCTCTGGGTTACAAGCCTCAGGAAGCCAGCAAAATCATTGGCAGATTGTTCAAGGACGGTATGACCAGTGAAGAGCTGATTCGTCAGGCTCTGAAAAGTATGATCTGATGCTTCCTCACATTATCTGGAAGGAGAGACACGGGAGTCTCACCTGTTTGTCTGGTTGACAGTTTTCCGGATGAGCTTGCTGACCGAGTCAACGCAAATGATTGCAGCAGCCAGCCAGATAAAGCTATAGCTTAACCACTGCTGTGCGTTGAAGCCTTCTCCCAGGACAGTCACAGCTACGACGAAGATCAAAGCAGGCTCCAGGTAGCACAACAGACCAAACGAGCTGACAGACAAGTGTCTTGAGGCGTTGATGTAACAGATCAGTGACAGGCTGCAGAGCAGTCCCAGACCTGGCAGCAGATACCACAGAGTGGCGGACTGGGTCAGGTGTTGCATAAAGCTGTGATCGCTCATCAGTATGAAAATACTGGCTGGAAGGAACAGCAGGTGCTCAAACAGCAGAGCGGGCAGGGTGTCGACCTTTAATGGCTTGCGAATGATGAAATATACCGGATAAAGACCGGCCACTGCCAGGCTGACCCAGGGTAAAGAGCCCTGTTGCCAAATCATGGCAAGCACACCCAGTGAGGCGAACCCCATGGCAAAGTATTGAGTCTTGTTGAGTCGCTCGCCAAATACCAGTTTGCCGGTTAATGCCAGAGTCAGTGGCAGCAAGAAATAGCCAAGGGACAGATCTCGGGTTTTGTCATTCACAGGGCCCCAAACAAACAGCCACCACTGAAAGCCTACTATTAATCCGCCAAGAGATAGCATCAGGACAGTTTTACGGCAAAGAAAAATAGCCCTGAAGCCCTGCAGCCGATCCATATGATTACAGACCACTGTCAGACAGGCGGCACTGAAAACAATCCGGCTCCAGAACAGGGTATTTCCGGACAGTTCAATAAATTGTACATAGACGGGCACAAGCCCGAACATCATGGAGGCCAGAACCGAGTTAGTCAGGCCTTTTCCTGAAACAAAATGTGTATTCATCCTGAGTACTTCCTTTAATCAGAATTGAAAAACAGGGTGCTTGGGAGTCCATTGACCTTTAGCTGAAAAGGCATCGCACCCACCGGTATCTCAATGCCACGGCTGCAGCTTGGACGATTAAAAATAGCGTTTTGTTCCCAATGCTGCATTATTTTTTTAACAGACCGGAGATGGTACGCTGAGAGTACTGGTAAATGAGTTAGAAAATGATTGAAGCAGATCGATTGATATCCTCCTCGGAAAGCCCTTTGGAAGAGGTGATGGATCGGGCTATTCGCCCGGTAAAACTGGCTGATTATGTAGGGCAGCCAAAAGTCAGGGAGCAGATGGAGATTTTTATCCAGGCTGCAAGGCTTCGTAATGACGCCCTTGATCATACCCTCATATTTGGTCCTCCGGGGCTGGGTAAAACCACGCTTTCCCACATACTGGCCAATGAGATGGGTAGCAACATTCGAACTACATCTGGCCCGGTGCTGGAAAAAGCAGGTGATCTGGCGGCACTGCTGACCAATCTTGAGCCCAATGACATTCTGTTTATTGATGAGATTCACCGCCTCAGTCCGGTGGTGGAAGAAGTGCTGTATCCGGCGATGGAAGATTATCAGCTGGACATCATGATTGGTGAAGGCCCGGCGGCACGTTCTATTAAGTTGGATCTGCCTCCCTTTACCTTAATTGGAGCCACCACCAGGGCGGGCCTGCTGACATCACCACTCCGGGATCGTTTTGGTATTGTACAGAGGTTGGAGTTTTACAATATTGAGGATCTGACTCATATCGTGGAACGTTCTGCCGGAATTCTGGGGGTGGGTATTGATAAGGAAGGTGCGCAAGAGATAGCCCGGCGCTCCAGGGGAACGCCCAGAATCGCCAATCGATTACTAAGACGGGTGCGGGATTTTGCTGAAGTTAAGGGCAATGGTGTGATCCACAAGGAGACAGCCGATGCAGCACTGAATATGCTGGATGTCGATGCCAGCGGTTTTGATCATATGGACAGACGACTGCTGTTGGCCATGATCGAAAAGTTTGATGGTGGACCGGTCGGGGTAGACAGTCTGGCGGCAGCCATCAGTGAAGAGCGAGATACCATCGAAGATGTACTGGAGCCTTATCTTATTCAACAAGGCTATATGATGAGAACGCCCAGAGGGCGTATGGTCACCAGGCACGCATACCTGCATTTTGGGCTTGATGACCAGGCAGAAGAATAAGTCCTGTTGCTTGAATTGTGGATGACTCTTTGCTGTAAACCTATATTGCCTGTGGTCATGTCCATAAAGACAACCGCAAGTCACAGTCTGGCTTCACATGTGTTGCTTGTGGTCATGCGGGGAATAATGACACTCATGCTGCCAGGAATATCTTAGCTCAGGACGTGGCGTGTTAGCCTCTGGAGCGGGTTCATTGGAACCTGTGACGAAACAGGAACCAGTGCGAAATTCTGGGAAAGTGGCGCCTTGGGCCGGGCGCCCCCATAGGAATACTCCATTGATTTCTTTTGATCAGGGGTAGTCAACCCTGACTGAGTGATCCACTAAATTAATATCCCTCCCCACGTATCCAGAGAAGGCTATCTGCGAACCCAACCGGGCTGGGGTGTCCGCAGAACGTGCGACGTCGACCCGATCGTCGAAACGAGGGAAAAATGAAAATCTCAAGGGCATGGCAGGCAATGGCTGTACTTCCCTATCCATCAGACTGGTTCTGCATACAGGACAGGTTGTATTTTCCGATAACCATCGAGTCAGGCAGTCTTTGTGAAACATATGTTTGCATTGTTCGGCAACCTTGACTTCTCTTTTGTCGAAAGCATCGAAACAAATAGGGCACTCGTCAGTCGCTTTTTGATATGGTGATGACTGATTAGATGACTGATTAGATGACTGATTATTTGGGCTGTTGGGTGGTGTGATTCCGTTCATATCTCTTCTCCTGTCTATCGTTAATTTTCAAATAGCTTATTATTTTAGATCATTGTCTATCCATTTGGTTCCCTGTGCTGTTCATGAATATTCAGTGAAGCCATTGCATTTGTGATGGCCACGAGTATTTATCCAAATGAAACTTTCATCCTGTCTGAAGGTCATAGAGTTAAACAATTTTGATGCAGTCTTTCAGATTACAGGAGTGAGATGGATTATGGATGGTCAGATTGATGGGGCAATAAACAAACGTGTTCCTGCCAGTGAGGTGCCTCACAGCAGCCTGCCAGACAGGACGTCAAAGCAGGAGTTATCGTCAAAAGAGCGGGTCGAAATCTGCAATGAGGTCACTCCCGAACTCAGTAGATCGTCACCTTCGATGACACTGCCTTACAAAGCGAGAACCGTATCCTCAACTGGCTCCTCGCTTCGCAAAACCCCTTATTCCTTTGATTTTCGTTTTGTCGCCAGTGATGATGAGATTCGACAGCTTTTAATGGCCCGGAGCGGCGATGAACATCGTGATGTCACTCTTATCTCCCACCCCGATGACCTCTCAAAGGGTAATCTGGTCAGCCGACTGAGCATTTCTGACGATGGCCACCAGATTTTGCGCTCAGGCAAGCTGTTTGAAAATTCACAGCCACTCACCCTGGTGATGGATATCCGAAAGCTCACCAGCGACGATCTGCCAAAATTTAATGATCTACTGGACCCGGATAACCCCTGTCTATACGACAAAATCAGCAGGACGAAACGCTCTCTGGGTGAGCATGTTGATCTGCTTGTGGTGGCAGACCCTGCACAGTTGGCATCGGTTGGCCAGCGGGATGATGCGCCAGGCGCTGATTTCTGGCGGCGAATTAATCGACCTGAAAACACCTGGCAGTTCGATCCACAAAACGACAATGACTCAACGATGGAGATCGAGGGGGTTCCTCCGGTATTAACTGAACTCCGCAGTGCCGAAAGTGTTACAGGAAGCGTTACAGGAAGTGCTATCGAAAGTGCTATGGACGATGACAATACCGTTGTTATTGACTGCCATTCGCACACTAGCTGGCGACGGTTACTTCTGGGCGGCCCCGGAGTGGATAAACAGGGACGAATTCAGCACATCCCCGGCAAACTTGAGTCGTTGAGAGCCGGACAACGAGTGATTCTGAAAGGAGCCAACTGGCAAGACCTGGCCTTTGAGCAGGCGATTCGACA
>NZ_JAHHPN010000571.1:0-1805 GCF_024606325.1 Endozoicomonas sp. ONNA1 | reverse complement strand
AACTAAAGCTTCATTCATCATTGTTTCAGGATTACATTATTGTATGGTTGCTAAATATACTAAGATATTTGAAAATCATAAAGGCTTTGCTTCAGACAAGTGGTCTTTATATTTAGAAAAGTATGAAGAGATTTTTAAACCTTATCGAACCAAAAGGATAAATCTCTTAGAAATAGGAGTACAAAATGGTGGTTCATTAGAAATATGGGCCAAGTACTTCTCTAATGCTAAAAAGATAATCGGTTGTGATATCGACCAAACTTGTTCATCACTTAAATACAATAATGGAAAGATACAAATAGTAATTGGCGATGTAACCGATAAGAATACAATCCATACGATTTCAAATATATGCCAAAAATTCAATATTATAATTGATGATGGAAGCCATAACTCAGATGATATTATAAAATCATTCGTCAACTACTTTAATAATGTAGCTGACAATGGTATCTATGTGGTTGAGGATCTTCATTGTAGTTACTGGAAAGAGTACGGGGGAGGATTATTTCATCCATATTCGTCCATTTCCTTTTTCAAAGCTCTAGCTGATGTAATAAATTTTGAACATTGGGGAATCGTTTCCAAACCCACAAAAACTCTTGATAATATTCTTAATGAATATAATTGTGAAATTCCAGAACTTAGTCTTTCTTGTATACATTCTGTTGAATTTATTAATTCGATGTGCATTGTAAAAAAACGCCAAAAAAATAGAAATATACTTGGTAAACAGCGAGTTGCAGGTAAGATTGAAAATGTAAAAAAAGGTCATTTTTCCTTAGACGGAAATTTCATTGATCCTCCATGTCAATCAAACAACAAGTGGAATATATCATCAGATTCTAAGATTGCGACACTACAGGAAGAGATCTATCAGGGTAATGCTAGAATCGCAGAATTACAGGAAGAGATCTATGAGTGGGAAGCTAAAACCAATGAATATGCTAATTCATCGAGTTGGAAAGTTACTAAGCCATATAGATTTTTTGGAAGAATCGTCAGATCATATATTAAAAAATTTAATTTTCTTCAATCTCTGATATCCACATATGGTATTACTAATTTGATGGAGAAAATATACGTAACCTATTGTGACGCGGGACTCGATGGAATAATTTATCGAGCGAACAACATAAAATCACTTTATTCAACAACGGGTGCTCTACGCGAACCGTTTCAAAAAACGCATGAAGGCGTTGCAGGCCCGTTATATATGCTCCAGAATCCGGATTTTAAATGCAATATGTTAATATCAGTGATTATCTGTATTTACAAAACGCCTCTGAAAATGCTAAAACAATCAATAGATTCAATCTTAAATCAGTCTTATAAAAACTGGGAGCTAATACTTGTAGACGACTGCTCAGAAAACAAGAAAATTACTAAAATAATTAGACATTTTCAAAAGAATGATTCAAGAATAAAAGTTATCATTCGTCCCGAGAATGGAAATATTTCAACTGCTAATAATACAGCGCTTAAACATGTTTCAGGACAATTTTTCACAGTCCTAGATCACGATGATACTTTACATCCTGATGCTCTTTATCATGCTGTAATTTCTATAGATCGTAATCCTAATGTTGATTACATTTATTCGGATGAAGATAAAATAACAAGAAATGGGAAAAAAAATTATGGACCTTTTTTCAAACCTGACTGGTCCCCTGAATACATTCTATCAATGATGTATACCTGCCATATGAGTATGTTTAGAACATCACTAGTAAAAGATCTTGGAGGTTATAATTCTGAGTTCGATGGTGCACAAGACTATGAGTTAGTACTACGTGTTATAAACC
>NZ_JAHHPN010000570.1:0-3070 GCF_024606325.1 Endozoicomonas sp. ONNA1 | reverse complement strand
GCCATCGCCATCGCCATCGCCATCGGATAATGGTCTGAGTTTACAAACACCATGACAGGAATCGACGTAACAATTTAAACAGAAAGTATGTTGTTGTTCAGGCCCTTCGTTACCACCGCCAGAGCCGAAATTTTCGGGTCTGGTGAGAGAGCCTTTGAATTGAGCAGTTTTTCCTGAGGCTTGCTGACCGGATGATTTTGTTGGCTCGTTTTTTTGTTGGTTTTTTTCTTGGCCATTACCCGAGAGCGTCATAGTGGTGATTGCATATGGGTCGTCCTGACTTGCTTCCAGTTTACCCATTAGACTAAACAGCGGTGAATCGGTGCTCCAATAGCTTTGTAAAAGCCAGCCGACAACGAAAAACGCTTCTATTGGTATCCATGAATAAGGTTTGATGCCCAGAGCGAAGTCATTGTTGGTCATAACCAGTTCGTAAGCAACCAGAAAATGATTGGCGTCAATCAACTGCCACGAGATCAAATCAAAAAAGCCCGTTTTTACCCAAAAACCGCCAAATCTTTGTGGTTTGTCGTCAGGCGGAAAAATTGATCCTGCAGAGCCGTCTGTTTCGGCAATGTATGATGGGTTGCCTAACATCGGCTCGTTAGGTTTTATGGAAAAGCTCCGGCCCGGAGAACCTCCATCCTGTTGAAGCTGGACAACAAAACTTCTTTTCAATGGTGCAGCCTGAGAGATGACAGACGACGAGGACAGCAGCAACAGCAGCGTCACAAAACGTAGGTGTATCAAGAACTTTATCCTTACATCCATTTTATGTTTTAACTTTCTTAGGTGGGGAAATTAGACCAGGAAAATGATAGATCAAGAGAACAAACCTCTTTTTTGTCATCGACCTACTGCCTATCAACAGACTCACTTTCTCGATGTATGCTAATGTGACGAAAGTACTCTCGAAGATCCGCGCAGACTATTCCGCATGGGTGAAGGTGGCCATTCTCACAGAACACTATTTCGTGGCATTTTCGCAGCTCGTGGAATCTTTTTTTATGACGCACCAACTCCGGGGCATTTTCGCAGCTCTGCCCACATGTGTGTGGCAGGCCATCCTCCCAGAATTCTTGCTCTTCACTGATTTGTGGTCCGGTGTGAAATCTTAATTTGTGACACCACAGGGACTGAGGATTATCCAAGACCACACCACACCGTTGCTCCTCGCCATCCGTACCGGCCACTCTCTCATCACAAGGGTGTTGCCCGGGGTAGAGAGAGGCTCTTCTCATTCTTATTCTCATTTTCATCATGTCGATTCTGTTAAGAAAGCACTCACGCCGTTCCTTGTGCTTTTCTATGTGGTACCGCACAGCTTTCGAACCCTTGCAGACCATCCCGCATGACCGCTTCCGCGCGTCCACGCCAAACACTTTTAAATCGCAGGTTAATTCCCCGACTGCCACAGCAGCCAATGGGTATGTATTCTTACAGCCATTTCCAGGGTCGGTTTTAATCGATGACCGATGGACGCTTTTCTCAGAATCACCCAGAGTTTGACCGAGATCATTCTCTCGTGGGAAAGGCAAGCCTTGCTCTGTTGTTCCTGCTGCATGGTCTGTCAAAGTTTCTAAGAAATTCAGCGCCCCTTCAGCGGGCTCAGTACTATCGGATGATGCTCGTAGTTTACAAACGCCATGACAAAAATCGATATAACAATTTATATCCAAAGTATACTGGTCATGTTGTTCAGGGCCTTCGTTACCCCCGCCAGAGCCTGAAGACAGTGGGCCGGTGATAGAGCCTGTAAGATGAGTAGTTGCCCCAGAGGCTTGCTGACCGGATGATGCTGATGACTGGTTTGGTTTGTTATTTTGTTTTTGACCTTGTCCGGAGAGCATCATTGTGGTGATCGCAAACGAGTCATTCTGACTTGCCTCCGGTTTATCCATTGGGTTCGGTGAAACGGTGTTCCAATAGTTTTTTTCTAAAAGCCAGCCGACAGCAACAATCCCTTCTGCAAATATCCACCAATAAGGTCCGCCGTCCTGAGCCGCATCTTTGATGATCCAGAAGAGTCCGTAGGTAAGCAGCATATAGACAGCCCAATGCAATTGCCATGAAATGGACTCAATAGAGGTCATTTTCAGCCCATAACCGCCAAGCTTTTGTGTTTTGTCATCAGGCGGCAAAATTGATCCTGCAAAGCCGTCAGTGTCGACAATGTCTGACGGGCTGCCCGGCAATGAATTCAGGTCTCGCTTAATAGAAAGGCTCTGATTCTTCTGTTTATGCTCGACAACAAAATGTCCTGTCAACGGTTCGGCCTGACAGATCAAAGATAACGACCAATGCAGCGACAGCAGTGTCGCTGAAAGTGTTTTCTTCAAAACTCTACCCTCAAATTCATTTCGTGTTTACAAGTTGAAAAGGTAGGCCAAAAATGTGGTAGTGCAATAAAATAGACAAAAGCCTCCCTGCTGTCCGGAGAACAATTACTCATCGGAACTTGATTCCAAGAATTGCGGAAACACGATATCAACACAATAACCGTTTATAGCCGAAGAATCGTGAGAGTCGAGCATAAGCTGCTTAACACTTGATGGCCAATTGTAAAACTGGATACTTGATGGAGGCCCCATCAACGTGTAATCAGTTAATTCAACTTCAAAGCACTCTCCATTTTTATTCCTTAACTGTCTAATCCCGTCCCTGAGAACCTCGGGATCGTCTTCATATCCTTCATGCATGTCACTAAACAAATCATTCTCAATCGTGGTGCAGAGCATTTCCCCTCCCCGTCGAATAAATTCCGAAAGTACAGGACCTAAATACCCTTGTGGATAGGCTGAAACCAGTAAACAATGACTGCAATCATAAGGCAGGCACTTGTCAATATCTTTTGGGAATTCAGCTTGTTCAACAGGTAAAAAGTTAGTTAATGGTTCTTTGTCATAGCATTTAACATTAATGTCGCCCATCAAACTAAAACATTTTTCAAGAAATGCTTGCCCCGAGCCAATACCAATAACTGTTTTTGGAAAAGCGTCTTGGTAAGCGCTTTCACATAGAGAGAGCATAACAGCCAGAAATCTTTCAGGCTTTAAACGACCACAACCGG
>NZ_JAHHPN010000569.1:0-2028 GCF_024606325.1 Endozoicomonas sp. ONNA1 | reverse complement strand
ATAGAGAGAGCATAACAGCCAGAAATCTTTCAGGCTTTAAACGACCACAACCGGGAACCGCTATGTAGGTAAAAATGATATGGAAATATTTAGTATTATCGATCACAAGTTCACATAAAGCCTTTTTTGACTTTCTTTTTGGTTCTTGCGAATCATCCGAATGAGGTAAGGAATACAAGGTATACAAAGATACCAGTTTAGTCGCAGCAGCCTTAGTCTCTGGATCAGCAAGGCAATACGCTATATTGAGGTGGTTTAAAACACAACTGCAAGCTGCTGCTTCTAATGCTTGCCTTCGGGTGGAAGGCATATAGTCTGAGTTACCAATGAATGAGGATAATCTGAGCAAATTTTCAGCTTTCAGGAATTTTCTTTCCAGATGCCGCCGAAATTTAGCCTTGTGGGTCGTTGTGCCTGTCTGCCGATGCCGCAAATGAGTCGATGGTGTGAAAAGCAAGCTTTGCTTGGATGTTGCTCCTGTATCGCCCGTAGAATTTGCTTCAGGATTCAGCGACCAATCAGCAGGCCCGTCGATATGGGATGATTGTCGAAGTTTACAAACGCCATGACAGGAATCGACGTGGCAATTTAAGCCGAGAGTATGTTGAGGTTGATCCGGCTCTTCGTTACCGCCGCCAGAGCCGAGATGCTGGAGTCTGGTGACAGAACCTGTCAGTTGCGCGGATGTTCCGGAGGCTTGCTGGCCGGATGATTCTGTTTGCTCGTTTCTTTGCTGGCTTTGTTTTTGGCTATTTCCGGGGAGCATCATAGTGGTGATTGCAAACGGGTCATCCTGACTGGCCTCCAGTTTATTTATCGGACTGAACATAGGCGAATCGGTGTTCCAATAACTTTGTAAAAGCCAGCCGACCGCAAAAAAGGCTTCTACAGGAATCCATGAATGAGGTTTGGTGCTCAGAGCACTGTCATCGGAAGTCATAACCAGTTGGTAAGCAACCAGCGCACCAGCGGCGTATATCAATTCCCACGAGATCGACTCAAAAAAGGACGTTTTTACCCTGTAACCGCCGAGTCTCTGTGGTTGGTCATTGTGCGGAAAAATTGATTCGTCATAGTTGTTTGTATCAGCAAGGTATGACGGGATGCCCAGCAATGTTTGCTGGTCTGGCTTAATAGAAAAGCTCCCTTTTGGAGAGTGTCCATCCTGATGAAGCTCAACAAAAAAGCTTCTTGTAAATGATTCGGTCTGGCAGATGGCAGACAGTGGGAACAGCAAAAACAGTGCCGCTGTGAGTAATTTTTTCAAAACTCTATCCTTACCTTCATTTTGTGTTTGTTGATTCGAAAAGGGTAGGCCTGAAAAGTGGTAATTCAAGAAGATAAGCGTCTTTTCTTTCAAAAACGAAAGATTGCATCTCTGTATAACTTTCGCTGGCGGATTGAGTTTTTTTTAATAATGGGAACTTGGTCTCGGGGATCGAGGAAAACTGATATCAGAACACAAACCGTTTAAATCCAGGGAATCAAGCATAAGCTGCTTAACACTTGATGGCCAATTGTAAAACTGGATACGTGATGGAGGCCCCATCAACGTGTAATCAGTTAATTTAACTTCAAAGCACTCTCTATTCTTCTTCCTTAACTTTTCAATCCCGTCCCAGAGAACCTCAGGATTGTCTTCATATCCTTCATGCATATCACTAAACAAACAACCCTCAACTGTGGTGCAGAGCATTTCCCCTCCGCGCCGAATAAATTCCGAAAGCACGGGACCTAAATACCCTTGTGGATAGGCTGAAACCAGTAAACTATGACTGCAATCATCAGGCAGGCACTTGTCAATATCTTTTGGGAACTTAGCTTTTTCAACAGGTAAAAAGTTAGTTAATGGTTTTTTGTCATAGCATTTCACATCAACGTCTCCCATCAAACTAAAACATTTTTCAAGAAATGCTTGCCCCGAACCAATACCGATAACTGTTTTTGGAAAAGCGCCTTGATAAGCGCCTTCGCATAGAGAGAGCATAACAGCCAGAAATCTTTCAGGCTTTAAACGACCACAACCGG
>NZ_JAHHPN010000568.1:0-38452 GCF_024606325.1 Endozoicomonas sp. ONNA1 | reverse complement strand
GGGCTTAATCTATAAGCAGAAACCCGATAAAAAGCATTTTGATTACGCTCTGTTGCTGGGTGCAACAGCACCACGAATGAAAAGTCGTTTTCAGCATCTTGTCTCGCTCTGGAAGGAAGGCGTCCGATTCGACAAAATCATTTTTTTATCAGGAGAGCGCCCCATTCAGGACAACATCGACCTGACAGAAATACTGGTGTCTGAAGTGATTGGCCAAGAGGCTTCCAAAGATAAAAAACAAAAGGCCCGTCCTGCGACGGAAAAAGAGGCCGCCAGGATGGTCTATATGGCCACTGAGATGCCTGATGACATGAGAGCAATCCCTGTCGAATTCTTCTCAACAAGCCGAACCTGGCTGGTGGATCGATGGCAGCGCGGCAACACCAGAGACAGTTTCAAAAACTGGGCGAACAGTAACCCCAGACCCGGCTCTGCCCTGATCGTATCGAACCAGCCTCATCTTCTTTATCAGCAGGAGGTCATCCGACAGGAATTACCTGAAGGCTTTACTACCCAGGGAACGGCCCAAGAGGCAGATCCTGGTGGCCAGATCGTCATGTATCTGGATGCTTTAGCCCTCTGGCTCCAAAACCTGAAGATCAGAACAACCCGGAGAACAGACTAACTAAACCACTTTACTTCCCGGCCGAAAAATTCTTGTGCAGCTTTTAGTAATGCTTTAGCACCTGCCTTTTCGCACTTCTGACTGAATCCATGGAAGGACTCTATGCACCGACATAACCGTACCTCTGACAGTTCGCTTCTGGATCATGCCACGGTCATTAACCCCGTAAAACTGTCAGACTTGGCCACTTTAATGGACGAAGTCGGTATCCCTCACTCCTATTCCCTTGAGTCACTGATCTCTGCCTCTCAACAATGGCGCCGACAACCCGGTCAGGAGCGCTGGGAAATGCAAGACCTGCCTTTATCAGCGGATCAGCATGAAACGATCATGGATCACCTTAAAACGCTTGATCTCGTTCAGGAATTGCTCCCTTCTTCCACAAATTATGAGTACAGCTTAATTCTGGGTGCCACCGTTCCCGGAATGGAACGAAGACTCAACCACCTCTCCAGACTCTGGCAGGAAGGTGTCAGGTTTAACAAAATCATTTTCCTGGTAGGACAACGTCCATTGAAAGAGGACATTGATAACATTGACAATCTGGTGACCAGTGGCATTGGCAGGCAGGCTCAGGGAAAAAGTGCCGATGCAGCCCGTCCCATCACAGAGACAGAAGGCGCGGTTCAACTGTTTGCAACCATGAAACTTCCGGAGGAGATGAAAAAGCTACCGGTAGAATTTATTGACTCCCCCAGGGTCTGGAAACAGCGTCACTGGCACAGAGCCAACACGCGGGACACCCTGATTCAATGGCTGAAAGCCTCACCGGCTCCCGGCAAAACACTGGTCATTTCTGACCAGCCCCATGCTCACTATCAACTGGAAGTGGTGAAACAGGAACTTCCTGAAGCCTTCCAACCTGAAGTGACCGCTCAGACAGCGGATGAACAGACCCGGATAATACTTTATCTTGATGCACTGGCTCTCTGGCTTCACAACCTGCGGCTGCGAGTTAACTGATATACGACTCTCCCCACCTTGGCATCAGTGACTGTTCGATGTCCAACTGGCTTAGTATTCTGGCCACCACAAAATCGACCAGATCTTCCACGCTTTCAGGCTTGTTATAAAATCCGGGTGATGCTGGCAAAATCACTGCCCCCATTTGGGTCAACTTAAGCATATTCTCAAGATGAATTTCTGAATACGGTGCTTCTCTGGGCACCAGAACCAGTTTTCTGCGCTCTTTCAAAGCGACATCTGCCGCTCTTTCGATCAGATTATTGCTCGCTCCATAAGCTATAGACGACAAAGTACCTGAACTGCAGGGACAGACAATCATCTTGCTGGGCGCGCCACTGCCTGAGGCTACTGGCGACATCCAGTCTTCATGACCCAATAATCTGATCTGTCCGGCTCTGGCTTGGCAGTAATCAATAAGAACAGCCTCAGCTTCACGATCACCGTCAGGCAGATGAAGAGACGTTTCGGTTTCAATCACCACCTTTGCGGCTCTTGAAATCATACAAAAAATCTCTGCCCCGGAAGCGACAAGACACTGCATCAACCTGAGTCCGTACTGGGCTCCGGAAGCCCCGGTGATAGCAAGAGTTATTCTCTCAGCCAATGTATTAACCTTTTTCTATTGCTGCTTCGTTAAGCGCCACCAGCAGACGCTGATGAATTCCCTCAAAGCCACCATTACTCATGATGACCAGATGATCACCACTCTCAGAGGTTTCGATCAGATAGTCGATAATCTCCTCAGTGGACGACATTACACGGGCAGGTACAGGGCTTTTATCAATGAAATCACCCTTCAGCCACGCAATATCTTTGGGCTGAAACCAGACAACTTCGGACGCATTCTTAACACAATCCGACAAAGCATTGCCATGAATGCCCATTTTCATGGTATTGGAACGCGGCTCGATAATAGCCCGGATGCGGTTATTCTGATGTCGGGCACGTAAGCCATTCAAAGTGGTTTCAATAGCCGTCGGGTGATGGGCAAAGTCATCATACACTTTGATGCCTTCTATATCTGCCAGCAATTCCATTCTGCGTTTGACCCCCTTGAACAGGCCAAGTGCTTCACAAGCCAGAGCAGGCAATACCCCAACGTGCCGGGCAGCGGCCATTGCAGCCAGACCGTTGGCAACATTATGATCACCCGTCAGCGACCAGTCTACCCGGCCGACCACCTTCCCCTGGTACAAGACATCAAAAACACTGCCGTCAGGCTCAATCAGGCGGGTCGTCCACTCGACTCCCAAGTGCTCCCGTTCCGACCAGCACCCCATTGTCAGAACTTTGTTCAGGGCTTCGCAGTCCGCCGGAGAAATAATCAGGCCATCGCCTGGTATCGTTCTGACCAGGTGATGGAACTGCTTCTGGATGGCATCCAGATTGTCGAAGATATCAGCGTGGTCAAATTCAAGGTTATTCAGAATGGCTGTTCGGGGATGATAGTGTACAAACTTGGAGCGTTTGTCGAAGAAGGCCGTATCATACTCATCAGCTTCGACCACAAAAAACGGAGTCTCTCCCATTCTTGCCGAAATACCAAAGTTAGCCGGGATGCCACCGATCAGAAAGCCCGGCGCCATGCCGGCATGTTCCAGAATCCAGGCCAGCATGCTGCCGGTTGTGGTTTTGCCGTGAGTGCCAGCGGCTGCCATCACCCATTTGTCTTTGAGAATGTGCTCGGCAAAAAACTGAGGACCCGAGGTGTAAGCAAGCCCCTCGTTCAGAACATATTCCACAATGGGGTTCCCCCGGCTCATGGCATTCCCTATCACGACCAGATCCGGCTTATCGTCCAGATGTTCGATATGATAGCCCTGCATCAACTGAATGCCCTGTGCCTCCAGCTGTGTGCTCATGGGGGGATAGACATGTTCATCGGAACCACTGACCCTGAAGCCAATATCCCTGGCCAGAAGTGCAAGGCTTCCCATAAATGTGCCGCAGATTCCCAGAATATGTATGCGCATATCATCCTTACTCATCATCGGTCGCTGGCGGCTCTGGTGGCCGCAAGCGGTTCTGAAAACGGTATGGCCACTGTAAAGTCGTTTTGGCCGTTCTTTTAAGACTCTTTCCTTACCTTTTTACAGAAAAAATTCCGCTAAATAAACGGACAAACAGGCTTGTTTTAAGTATTATTCGGAGCGAAACCCGCTTTACCTTAGAACAACAGAAACATACAAAGTCAAGATTACTATTCAGCGAGAGCCACTCAGGATGTCAATCAAACATGCATTTTATGCGCAGTCAGGGGGCGTAACAGCGGTTATCAACGCCAGTGCCTGCGCCGTTATCGAGACTGCACGTCGCTATCCGGACCAAATTGGTAAGGTCTATGCGGGCTATAACGGTATTCTGGGAGCGCTGAGGGAAGAGCTGATCGACACCAGCTATGAATCCCACGAAACCATCGGAGCGCTTCACCGGACCCCCGGTGGAGCATTTGGATCGTGCCGTTACAAACTCAAATCATTTGAAGAGAGTGAAGCAGAATATCGCCGACTGATTGAAGTGTTTCAGGCACACAATATCGGCTACTTCTTTTACAACGGTGGTAACGACTCCATGGATACTGCTCTGAAGGTGTCCCAGCTCAGTGAAAAAATGGGTTACCCCATTACTTGCATTGGCATTCCCAAAACCATCGATAATGACCTGGCGGTAACCGACAACTGCCCCGGATTTGGATCAGCCGCCAAATACCTTGCGGTTTCCACCAAAGAAGCCAGCCACGATATTGCCTCCATGTGCGATACCTCGACGAAAGTCTTTGTCATGGAAGTGATGGGTCGCCATGCCGGCTGGCTGGCGGCGGCTGCCGGACTGGCAGCCCGTCAGAATGGTGATCCTCCTCACATTATTGTGTTCCCTGAAACACCACTGGATAAAGAAAAGTTTCTGGCCAAGGTCAAGAAAACCGTGGATGAAGAAGGTTACTGTGTGATTGTTGCCTCGGAAGGCGCCAAGTACGCAGATGGCAGCTTTGTCTCGGCCTCGACCACGGTCATTGACTCTTTTGGCCACCACCAGCTCGGGGGGGTGGCACCTGCACTGTGCACCATGATCAAGCGGGAACACGGATTCAAATACCACTATGCGGTGGCAGACTATCTGCAGCGTTCAGCCAGACATATTGCCTCAAGAGTAGATGTTGAGCAGGCTTATGCGGTGGGTAAAGCGGCCGTTGAACTGGCGGTCACTGGCAAGAACGCCGTAATGCCCTGTATCACCCGTGAATCCAATGCGCCCTATCGATGGTCTATCGGTGAAGTTCAGCTCGAAGAAGTAGCTAACTACGAAAAGAAAATGCCCATGGAGTTCATTGATGCTGAAGGCTTCGGCATTACCCCGGTCTGCCGGGAATACCTTGAACCTCTGATTGAAGGTGAAGAATACCCACCTTACCTCAATGGTCTGCCACGCTTCGCCAAGCTCAGGAAAGTCATGGTTGAGAAGAAGCTCAACAATACTTTTGATGGCTGAATAAACGACGCCCGGATAAGCAGTCACAATTTATGGGGCTGTTCCGGGCACACCACAGGCTCCCATACCAAAATACACCCTGCACAAGGCAGGCCGCTCTGCAACGATTTCTTGCCATGTTCTACCTTTGGTTTTCAACAGAAGGTCTTTAAAAAGCATTCGTGCTTTCCTGGTCTACACTTTCTGCTCCACAAACCAGAACGTGTAAATGATAAAACAACCATTCTTTGCAGTACTGCTGTTGCTTCTGCCTTTGTCTTTCACCTGTCAGGCACAACTGTTGACTGAACGCTATATTGTCGAGCTTCAACAGAATGGAGGTTCTCCAGACAAAATCTTTTCTATCAAGCCTGACCGACATACATTACCGGGCAATGCTTCAGGCATTAACAACAAAAACGGCTATGCGCGGTCAGGCTTTCTGGCAGATGACCCACCATTGGGACTCGGCGGTTATGGGGTAAAAACGGACATTATTGAGTCGATTTCATGGCATTTGCTCTATTCAGCCACTCTGCTGGTTGGTTACAAACTGACCCTGACCTTCAGTGACCACTCTCCGGGCGCCAAAACTGATTCGTGGCTGTTTGCAGGTGTGTTTATCAGCATCGGCTGGCTTTTAACAAGCTATTGGAACCCTGACTCGCCTATTTTCAACCCGATTGGACAACCAGAGGCGAATCAGGATTACCCGTTTGCGATCAACACTATGATGCTTAGCCCCGAACATAACTCAAAACAAGTTCAGCGATCAGACTCATCCGGCCAGCAAGCTTCAGGTTCAACCACCCAACTGACAGGCACTATCATCAGCCATCGGCATTCTGACTCTGGCGGCAGTAACCGAGACCCTGAACAACGCCAACATACTTTCGGTTTAAACTGTTACGCAGATAACTGTAATGGCGTTTGTCAATTCCGACAGTCGCAACCGACACCAGAACAAAGCTCAAGACCCGATGAAGACTTCGATCAACGGAGCTACCCTTCCCCGGAAGTCAGATTCTCCTTTTCGCTCACCCAGTTAGCGTCAGCCTCGGTAGCAGGGACTTCACAAACACAACAAATAACCACACAAACAACGGAAATGCCTCAATTGGCGCACAGAAAACCTCATTGTTCTCAGGCAGGCAAGGTAAGAGCCCTGCCGGCTTACCGAAAAAGAAGCCACAACAGGCAATTAGCCTGTGACGTACAATTTCGCGATTTATCTGGTCGGCCGCATTCATGCGGGTCAGTCTTCAACAACGCTAATGCTCTGCTGGCTCATAAAAGTCAATACCACGGCAGGCCACAAATCTGTGACATACCAGAGATCGATGAGAATGGCCGGCAGCGACCCTGCGGTTGGCTCTTCAGAAATGCCAAAGCCCTGTCGGTTCACAGAAGCTCAAAACACACCAGACAACATATCTGTGAAGAGACCGTGGTAGGGGCGAATGGCCAGCAGCAACCATGCGGGCGACTCTTTTGGTATGTTCAAGACTTGGCGGAGCATATTAGAGAGTACCACAGACCCAGACCTGTTCATGTGAATCGGAGTAATCGAAGTGCAAGAGGATAAACAGCGATTTATCTGACATCCACTCTTTCAAAACCTTTTGGAAGGGTAGCTCAGCTTTGCCCACCGCTTTTGCAACAATTTCTTTGATGAAGTGTGCGGTTTTAGCGAAGCGGTCCCGGACTATCAAAAGACACCACTCGCCTAAAGAAAGATCTTTGGCAGAAAAATACGCTTAATTTCTTGGTCTATTCTTGCACTCTTTACACTAGAAAGTGCAAGGATACAATGATTAAACATTCACTCTTTGCGGCGCTGCTGTTGCTGTCGTTGTTTGTCACCTGTCGGGCTCAACTGTTGACAGAACATTATGTTGTCGAGTTTCAGCAGAGTACAGGATCTCCGGACAAAGGCTTCTCCATAAAGCATGACCGGAGCAGATTGTCGGGCGAGCCTTCAGTCATTGTCAACACCGACGGCTATGGAGGATCCGATTCCCTCACTGATGACAACCCACACCGATCCGGCGTTTTCGGAGTAAGGATATCCACTATTGAATCGCTTTCGTGGCAATTGCTCTACGCCACTGGTCTGCTGGTGGGTTATGAACTGATCCTGAAAACCAGAGACGGCCACCCAAGTGCTAACCCTTGTTCGTGGTTACCTATGGAAGCATTTGCCGCTGTCGGTTTGCTTTTGAAAAGCTACTGGAACCCCGATTCACCGATGTTTAACCCGAGCGGACAACACCCGTTTGCGATCACTACCATGATGCTTAGCCCCGGACATGGCTCACAACAAGGCCAGCCACGAAAATCATCCGGCCAGCAAGGCTCAGGGACAACCACCCAACATACAGGCACTATCACTAGCCTCCAGCATTCTGACTCTGACGACGGTAACGGACACCCTGAACAACAGCAACATACTTTGGGTTTAAATTGTTTCGTAGATAACTGTCATGGTGCTTGTAAATTACGACAATCACAGGCAACACCCGAGCAAAGTTCTATGCCCAATTTGGACAGTGGAGACCAGTTCACTTTCATAAGCCATGCTCCTGATCACCATGCAAATGACCAGCACAGCAGAGCAGACCAACAAAAACATAGAACTGTTCACCTTTCCTCGTCAGGCGCTGAGAAAGCACCGTCGTATAGTGAAAAAAAATACCAAACTGGGCAGGCAACTTGTTTCGCAAAAATAGTCAGGAAGGACGATCAGATGCATTCAGGCACAGAGAAAACACAGTCGTATAATGAAAACAAATACCAAACTGGACAGGCAACTTGTTTCGCAACAGTGGTCGGGAAGGACAGCCAGATGCAGTCATACGGGATAGCCTGCAGGGAGTATTATCGAGCCATGTCGATGCAAAAAAGAAGAAAGCCCAACCAGAAAATAACCTGTGACGAGACAGTGAGGGAGAAGTATGGCCAGCGTCGGCCATGCAAAAAGGCCTGCATGAGTGAAAGAGAACTGGAGCTTCACAAAAAAAGAGACCACAGCGGGCAAAAAATCTGTGACGAACCACTCGGGTACGGGGTCTCTGGCCCACCGTGCCATAGAGTTTTCAGTAATGCTCTCGTGCTGGAACGTCACAAAAGAGACTTCCACTGCATTGGAAGAAGATGTATGGAGATAGTTGTCTCAAAGGATGGCAAGCAGCAACCATGCTTAAGGATCTTTAGTCGTGCTGAAGACTTGAGATCTCACAAACAGAAAGCGCATCAATCACAAAGTGAAGATAAGAAGGATAAATAGCGATCAATACCCACCCTTTCATCCAAAGGCACTGCTCGTCTAAAGCGATGGCTGAAATCATTCATCTGTTGCTCGGATGACCAGAGATCACGCTGTCATTGCTCACCGACGAGTGCACAGTGTTTCAATAGATTTTTCGCAGAAGGTCTTCAACATAAAGATTCGCTTATTTTCTTGGTCTATTCTTGCACCCTTCAAATCAGAAAATGCAAGGATACAATGATTAAACACTTACTCTTTGCGTTACTGCTATCGTTATCTGCCTCCAGTCAGGCTCAGCTGTTGACAGAACATTTTATTGTCGAGCTTCAAGAGAGTGCAGATTCTCCAGACAAAAGCTTTTCTTTAAAGCATTACCTGCCCGGATTGCCGGGCAACCCTTCAGTCATTGCCAATGACAACGGTTACGCAGGCTCAGACTCCCCCACTGATGACAAACCACAAAGCCCCGGCGTTTACAGAGTAAAAACGACCATTATTGAGTCGATTTCGTGGCACTTGCTGTGCGCCTCTTCACTGCTGTTGGGTTACGAACCGATCCTGAAAAACAGAGACCACTATTTAAGCTCTGAGTTTTATTCGCAGCTATCTGTGGAAGCGTTTGCAGCCATTACTCTGATGTTGGGCTCTGGAAATAACCAACAACCACACCAGTCATCAGAATTACCGGGGCGACAAGCCCCACAAGCCACCACCCACTCTACAAGTTTTTTCACGAGCCTCCCGTATTCTGGCTTTGGCGGCGATAACGGAGGCCCTCAACAACAATCACATACTTTGGGTTTAAATTGTTTCGTTCATCCCTGTCATGGCGTTTGTCAATTCCGACCAATAGAGGCAACACCCGAACCAAGCTCATGCCCCCATTCGAACGATGAGCAATGCCTTAGCTGCATATTCCATTTTGAGCCTGAAAACGCTACACAGTCTCAGGAAAAATCGCTTTTCGCACTATTGAGTGAACTCAATGACAAACAATTATCATTCTATTACGATCAACCATTGAAGCCACAGCCGGATGACCACAGTGGGAACCTGACCAATAGCGGCAACCTTACAGGGGGGGACGCCTCAATCTCAGTGGCTGCAGTGGCCACTGACACGCTCGAGAAATTGTCTTCCACCGCTGATAATTTTGAGTTCATTTATGAGACACTCGATCCATGCGGTCTTCTCGAAGAAGCCGGGTTCTCGCTTGTATCCACAGACACTCTTCCCCTGGTGGAAACCTCAGAAACACAACAAACAACCACTGAGTCACCTCAATCAGGTCAGAGCTATTCTCATCTTTCCCAGACAGGCACATTACCGACTCTGCCGGATCACAAAAACAAAAACAAAAACAACACCGAGCAAACGACCTGTGACGTGACAGTGAACGGCGAAGATGGCCAGTCACGGCCATGTGGGAAGTTCTGTAAGAATGCTCGATCCCTGGCATCCCACAAAAACAAAGTCCACAGCGAGCAACGAACCTGCAAGGTAACCGTGATCGGTGACGATGGCCAGCCAAGGCCATGCGAGTCGGTTTGTAAGAATGCTGGAGCCCTGTCGGTCCACAAAAGCGCATATCACACTGGGCAAAGAACCTGTGACAGAACACTGACCGGAGCCGATGGACTGCAGCGACTATGCGGCAAAGTCTGCATTAATGCTAAAGCCCTGTCGGGTCACAAAAGAAAAGATCACACCGGAGAGCAAACCTGTGACAGAATACTGATCGGAGAGGATGGCCTGCAGAGACCATGCGGCATGGTCTGCATTAATGCTAAAATCCTGGCAAATCACAGAAGAATATACCACACCGGAAAACAAACCTGTGACCTGAAAGTAGTTGGGAAGGATGGCCAGCAGCAATCATGCGGGAAGGTGTTCAACAGTATACATGCCCTGATGAAGCACAAAATAAGACATCGAAAACGCAAGCCTGATGATTTGAATAAAGACGATAACTTCAGCCCTAAAAAAGGTAAAGTAAATAAGTAACGATCTGATCAGACACTCGCTTTTTAATGAAGGTTTGCGATTTTGCCGGATCGATAAGTGACCATCAAAAGACAATGTTTTTCTAAAGTATGCAGCAGCGTTTCATTGGTTTTTTTATAATAAAACACACTTATTATCTTGATCTATTCTTCCTCTCTACCCACCAGAATGCAAGAACACTATTATTAAACAACCACCCTTTGCGACACTGCTGTTAGTGCTAACGTTGTTGTCTGCCACCTGCGAAGCTCATCAGTTGAGAAGACATTATATTGTTGAGCCTGGACTGAAGAGAGGCCTGACAAACCGCAGCTTTTCTATAGAGACTGACCAGCATGCACCGCCGGACAAACCGCCAGATATTATCAATACAAACGGCTATGAAGGATCAGATTCACTGCCTGATGACAAACCACAGAGACCCAGCTGTTATGGGATAAAATCGACCCTGATTGAATCGATTGCGTGGCAATGGCTTTATGCCTCTCGTCTGCTGGTTGATTACAAACTGATCCTGACCACCAGCGACGCCACTCTATGCTACAGCCCCTGTTCATGGGTACCTGTAAAAGTTGTTGTCGTTTTACGTTGGCTTTTAAAGAGCTATTGGAATCCCGATTCACTGTTGTTTGACCCGATGAAACGGCAGATGGTGAGTCAGGATCACCCGTTTGCGATCACCGCTATGATGCACAGCCCCGGACATGTCCAAAAACAAGGCCAGCCATCTGAATCATCGGGGCAGCAAGTCCCACAAGCGCCGCCCCAACCTACAAGCTCTTTCACTAGCTCCCTGTATTGTGGCTCTGTCGGCGGTAATAGAGGCTCTCAACAACACCAGCATACTTTGGGTTTGGATTGTTTCGTCCATCCCTGTAATGGCGTTTGCAGTTTACGACTATCATCTGGTAGCAGAGAGTTTGCTGAATGGCCTCTGAATTCCTTAGAAAGCTCATGCCCCCACTTGGCATATGGCCACTGCATTAGCTGCATAGATAACTTTGATTTTGTAAACACTTCGCTCTCCAAAACAATGGATGGCCCGCCTGTCAATCAGCGCCAATGGTCTGGCCAACTATTCTTGGACGGGGTCGCGGTCGCCCTAGACGGGGTCGCCTTATCCGGGGTCACCTCATACTCAGTGACTGCAGGGGCAGCCTCTACAGCTGAAGCTACCTGGCAAAAAACCTGTGACATGACAGTGGTCGGGGAGGATGGTCACCAGCGACCATGCGGTAAGATCTTCAGGAATACTCGTTTATTCACGGTTCACAAAAACCGATACCACTGCGAGCCAAAAATCTGTGGCGAGGTAATGATCGGTGATAATGGCCAGCCTCAGCCATGCCGAAAGGTCTGCAAAAATGCCAAAGCTCTGTCGGATCACAAAAGCAGGGCACACTGCGGGCCAAAAACCTGTGATGTAATCGTATTCGGAGAGGATGGCCAACAGCGACCATGTGGGACAATCTGCAGGAATCCCGGAGCCTTGTCGGGTCACAAAAGCTCATACCACACTGGGAAAAAAAGCTGTGATTTAACAGTGATCGGGGGGGATGGCCAACCGAGGCCATGCGGCAAGGTCTTCAAGAATGCCGGATCCCTGTCGAGTCACAAAAGCATATACCACACTGGGCAAAAAACCTGTGACGCAGCAGTGATTGGAGAGGATGGTCAGTCGAGGCCATGCGGTTCAATCTGCAAGGATGCCGGGGCCCTGTCGGTTCACAAAAGGGCATTCCACAGCGGGCAAAAAAACTGTGATCTCAGAGTGATCGGGGAGGATGGCCAGCAGCAACCATGCGGAAAACTCTGCAAGAATGCTAAAGACCTTTCTCAGCACAAAAGAAGACACCGAAAGCGTAAGCCTGTTGATAAAAATCGAGACGATGATTTGAGTCCTCAAAAAAGTAAAGTGAATAAGTAACGATCTGATCAGACACCCGTTATTTCAGGAGGGGTTAGCAATTTTTTGCGGAGCGATAAGGGGTAATCAAAAGACAATGTTAACCTAAAGAGATGCTACGGCTATTCAGTGGGTTTTACACGAAAAATAGACTTATTATCCTGATCTATCCCTCCTCTCTAGTCACCAGAATGCAAGGATAGAATTATTAAACATTCACCCTTTATGACACCTCTGCTGCTCCTGTTGTCCGTCATCTGCCAGGCCGAAGTGTTGACAGAACGTTATATTGTCATGCCTGAACAGAAAACAACTTCTCCAAACCAGAGTTTTTCTATAAAGTATGGCCGCTATACACTGTCAGACAGAGCATCAGATATTACCGACACAAACGGCTATTCAGAATCAGGTTCGCCAACTGATGACAAACGACAGAGAGCTTGCGATTACAGGACAAAAACGCCCCCTATTGAATCAATTTCGTGGCAGTGGCTTTGCGCCACTGACCTGCTGTTTGCTTACGAACTGATTCTGCCCCCCAGAGATGGCCCACTATGCGCCACTCCTTATTCATGGGTACCTCTCCAGGCGGTTGTCACTGTCAGTTGGCTTCTGAAAAACTATTGGAACTCCGATTCACCACTGTTTAACCCCACTGAACAACTTAGCCTGACTGATCGACAAGAGATGAGTCAGAATCAACCATTTGCGGGCATTATTCTAATGCCTGGCTCTGGACAAGCCCGAGCATCAGGCCAACCATCAGAATCATCCGATCGGGGAGCTCCAAAAGCCAACAGTCACCTTACCGTCTCTTTCACCAGTCCCCCGGATTTTGGCTCTGGCAGCGATAATAGCGGCCCTCTACCACACCAACATACTTTGGATATTAATTGTTTCGTGCATCCCTGTCATGGCGTTTGTAGTTTCCGACTATCATTCGATAGCAATGAACCCGCTGAATGGCCACTGAATTACGGGCAGAGTTCATGCCCGCATTTGGCCAGTGGATACTGTTTTAGTTGCATGGGTCATTATGCTCCTTTACTCAATGC
This sequence comes from Endozoicomonas sp. ONNA1, assembly GCF_024606325.1. Lineage (NCBI taxonomy): Bacteria > Pseudomonadati > Pseudomonadota > Gammaproteobacteria > Oceanospirillales > Endozoicomonadaceae > Endozoicomonas > Endozoicomonas sp. ONNA1. The sequence continues at coordinate 25,160 of NZ_JAHHPN010000568.1, read as the reverse complement.
ACGCTCCCAACCATACCCATCGCTGGATCTCCCTGATATTCAATTTCAATGCAATTCCAGAGAAGTATCTGAGCCACAACCATACGGCATTAACGTGAACAGAGACAATAGCTGCCACTCTGTAGACAGGGTTCCCTCAGAATCAATGAGAACAGGAGACCCCTTTACAACTGATGCTAACCGGCAAAAAACCTGTAAAGTGATAGTGATTTGGGAGGATGGACAGCCGCGACCATGCGGAAAGATCTGCAGGAGTGCTCAAATCCTTTCGGTTCACAAAAGCAGATACCATACCGGACAAAAAACCTGTGAAGTGTCAGTGATCGGCGAGGATGGCAAGCCGCGACCATGCGGAAAGATCTGCAGGAATGGTCAAGTCTTGACGGATCACAAAAGAAATGAACACAGCGGGCAACAAACCTGTGGCGTAACCGTGATCGGGAAGGATGGCCAACAGCGACCATGCAGGACAACCTGCAAAAATGCTAAAGCTTTATCAAATCACAAAACCAGAATCCACAGCAGGCAAAAAGCCTGTGACGTGAACGTGGTCGGAGAGGATGGTCAGCAGCAACCATGCGGGAAACTATGCCAAAATAATGGAGACCTGATTAATCACAAAAGGAATGTCCACAGCGGGCGACGAACCTGTGACGTAGCCGTGGTCGAGGAGTCCGGCCAGCTGCGGCCATGCGGAACGGTCTGTAAAAGTGCCAAGTCCCTGTCGAACCACAAAAGAAACGTCCACAGCGGGCAACGGACCTGCCAAGTAACCGTGGTCGGGGAGGATGGTCGGCAGCGATCATGCGGAAAGGTCTGCAAGGGTGTTCAAGCCCTCTACAATCACAAAACAAGAGACCACAGTAAGCAAAAAACCTGTAATATAACCTTAGCTGGGGAAAAGGCTCAGCAGCGACCATACGGGAAGATCTGTAAGAATGCCAGGGCCCTGACAGATCACAAAAGCAGCGACCACCGCGGGCAACAAACCTGTGACGTGACCTTGGTCGGGAAAGATGATCAGCCGCGGCCATGCAGAAAGCAGTGCATTGATGCACAAGTCCTATGGGATCGCAAAAGAGCACATCGAAAACGCAAGTCCAGTGATTTGGACCGGAACGATAACTCCAGTCCTCAAGAAGGAAGAGTGAATAAGAAACGACTGATCTGACACCGGCCCTTTCATGAGATCTCCCTCCCAAAAGACAACGATCGTTTAAATAGTGCAGCAACACTTCATTGGTTTTTGAAAGAAAACGCCCTTATTTTCTTGGTCTATCCTTACTCCCTGTCAACCAGAAGGCAAGGATAGAATTATTAAACTTTCCCTCTTTTCGACTTCGATGTTGTTGCTACTGTTGTCACTACTTGCGTCATCTGTTGTCTGTCAGGCCGAACTATTTACAGAACGCTTTCTTGACGAGTTCGAACAGAAAACGGGGTCTCCAAACCAAAGCTTTTCTATAAAGCGAGACCGGCATACACTGTCAGACAGTCCATCATATATTGCCGACACAAACGGTTATGCAGGATTAGATTCGCCACCAGACAACAAACGAAAAAGATCTTGTGGTTGCAACACAAAAACACCCCTTATTGAATCGGTTTCGTGGCAATGGCTTCAAGTCACTCACCTGCTGATTGGTTACCAACTGATCCTGACTACCAGAGACGCCCCTCTGGGCACAACCCCATATCCATGGCTTCCCATAGGAGTGGTTGTCGCTATCGGTTGGCTTTTGAAAAGCGATTGGAAACCCGATTCACCGCTATTTGACTCGATTGAACGACTCAACCTGATTCAACAACAGGGGGCGAGCCAGAATCACCCGTTGGAGGTCATCGCTACTATGCCAGCCCCTGAACAAGGCCAACCACAATACCAGTTACCAGAATCATCGGGGCAGCAGGCCCCGGAAGCCACCTACCGCCCTATAGGCTATTTCACTCGTCTCTTGTATTCTGACCCTGATGACGGCAACGAAGGCCCTCAACCAAACCTGCATACTTTGGGTTTAGATTGTTTTGTCCATCCCTGTCATGGTGTTTGTAGTTTCCGACCACCATCCGGTAGCGGAGAGTCTGCTGAACTGCACTGTGAGCGGTCTGATGCTTCGATAAAAACTCCAGAGTCGATGCCAGAAATAGAAACCGCTCAGTCAGGAACTCCCGGACAAAGCTCATGCCCCCATTTAGCCGATGAACATTGCTTTAATTGCGTAAGCCATTTTGATCCTGCAAAAGCTTCACAGTCCCGGGAAAAATCACTGTTTGCATTATTGAGTGAACTCACTGACGAACAATTCCCGTACCATTACGACCAACTATTTGAGTCAGAGCCGGATGACAGTACTGGAAATCCGGCCAATAGCTGCAATTATATAGACGAGTTCGCCGCAGGCGGGGTCGCCAGTACGCCGGAGAATACGTTTTCCACCGCCAATGGTTTTGAGTTCATTCATGGGCCACTCGATTCATGTAGTCTTCTCGAAGAAGCGGGTTTTTCCCCTACGCCAATAAACACACTCACCTCAGTGAAAACTTCAGAAACACAATCAATAACCACTGAGTCACATCAATCAGATCAGTGCCAACCTTCTCTTTTCCAGACAAGTGCATCAGAAACTCTGTCGGAGCACAAAAACAACACCAGAGAAAGCGTCTGTGATGTAACCGTAGTCGGGAGGGAAGGCCGGCAGCCATGCGGGGTGCGCTGCAGGAACCCTCAATCACTTTCATCTCACAAGAGTAGATATCACACCGGGCAAAAAATCTGTGACTTAACCGTGATCGGGAAGTATGGCAAGCAGCAGCGATGCGGGCTGCTTTGCGAGAATGCCAGAATTCTGACGGATCACAAAAGAAAAGAGCACAGCGGGAAACAAACCTGTGACCGGGTCGTGATCGCGAAGAATGGCCAGACGCGGTCATGCGGGAAAATCTTCAAGAATGCTCAATCTCTATCCTCTCACAAAACCAAATACCACCCAGGGCAACGAACCTGTAAAACGATCGTGTTCTGGAAGAATGGCCAGCCGCGTCGATGCGGGATGGTCTGTTGGGGTGCCAAAACCTCGTCGGAGCACAAAAAAACACATCGGGAACGCAAGCCTGATCATACAGATCAGGACGATGACCTTTAACCTTGAGAATGTAAAGTGAATATGTCCGGGCCCAACCAGGGATTTATCAGCGCTTCGATGGGTTTCCAGAAAAAAACGCTCTTATTTTCTTGGTCTATCCTTCCTCTCTGTCAACAAGAATACAGGGATAAAATCATTAAACGCTCTCTCTTTGCGACACTACTGTTGTTGCTAGTGTTATTGCTATTGTTGTCTCTGCAGTTGTTGTCTGTCGCCTGTATGGCCGAATCATTGACAGAACCTTTTATTATCGAGCTTGAACAAACAAACCAGAGCTTTTCTATAAAACGTGACCTGCGTGTACTACCAGATAACCCGTCAGACATTACCCACACAGAAGACTACGCAGAATTAGATTCAACGCCCGATGACAAACGCCATAGTACGGGTGGAAACAAGGCAAGAACGACTATTATTGTGTCGATTTCGTGGCAATGGCTTTACGTCACTCAGCTGCTGGCTGGTTACGAACTGATCCTGAAAACCAAAGATGTCCCTCTATTCCCAGCTCCCTACTCATGGGTACCTGTAGAAGCGGTTGTTGCTGTCGGCTGGTTTTTAAGAAGTTACCGGAACTCCGATTCACCGCTGTTTAACCTGATTGAACATCAAGAGGCAACATCTATGCTGAAACAGAGGGATTTCCCATTAACAACTATCACAATGATGACGGGTTCAGGAGATAACCAACAACACGAGCCATCAGAATCATCCGGCCAGAGAACCACGCAAACCACCACTTGCCACAGGCGCTCTTTCACCAACCTCTTTTATTCTGGCTTCGGCGGCTATTCTGGCTCCGGCGGCGGCAGCCCTCTACAGCACTCACATACTTTAGGTTTAAATTGTTTTGTCCATCCCTGTCATGGCGCTTGTCAATTTGGACCACCATACGACGGATCAGGGTCGGCTGAATGGTCTCCGGATAGCATAGAACACTCGTACACTCATTTCACGAATGGACCAAGCTATGATTGCATAGGCCATGCTGGCCCTTTAAAAGCTGAACAGCCCGAAGAATATTGGATTTCCAAAATATTGGATGATTTTTTTGAAAGTGCTCCCCCATACCATTACGACCAACTGTCTGGACCACATCCTCATGATATTAATCGTGACCCGTCCAATAACTTAAACTGTACAGGCTCGATAAGTGCAGGGGCCGCGCATACAATTGCCCCTTCCGGGCCACTCAATCATTGTCCGCCAGCGTTCCGGAACTTGCCTTTCAACAACACTGATGATTTTGGGTTCATTAATGAGCCAGCCGATCCATGCAGGTATCCCGAAGAAATCGAGCTCTCCTTAATGCCTCTCCCCCCCTTTTCCTTAATGGGAACCTCAGAAACACAACAAACAACTTCCGAATCACCTCAATTGGGCCAGCGACAACTTCACCCTTCACAAGCGGGCACAGCAAAGCCCCTCCCGGATCACAGAATCAGGGATCACTCCGGGTACCTTACCTGCTACGAAACCGTGGTCGGTGATGACGGCCAGTCGCGGCCATGTGGAAAAGTCTGCAAGAATCACAAAATACTGTCAGCTCACAAATACAACTATCACTCCGGGCAAAGAACCTGTGAAACAACAGTGGTTGGGGAAGGTGGCCATCAGCGGCCATGCGGGAAGGTCTGCCAGAATAGTCAGGCACTTTCGTCTCACAAAGTCAGAGCACACACCGGAGAACGATCCTGTGAGGTGATAGTGACCGGGGAGGATGGTCAGCCTCGGCCATGCGGGAAGATTTACAAGAATGCTGCAGCCCTGTCGAGTCACAAAAGCGGAAAACACACCAGGCAAAAAACCTGTTTCGCGACCATGATCGGGTGGGATGGTCAACCGCGGCCATGCGGAAGAATCTGCAAGAATGCTCAAACTCTGGCGAGTCACAAAAACCTATATCATAGTGGACAAAAAACCTGCGACATGACCCTGATCGCGGAGGATGGCCGGCCGCAGCCATGTGGGAAAGTCTTCATGAATGGCCAATCTCTGTCGGACCACAAGAGAGTGCATCACAGCGAGCAAAAAACCTGTGACTCAGCCGTGGTCGGAGAGGATGGCCAGCTGCGACCATGCGGAAAACTCTTCAAGAGCTCTAAAAACCTTTCGGCACACAAAAGAAGTCATCGAAAGCGCAAGCCCGTGGATGAGACCCCGGGTAATCCAACCTCAGAAAGGCCAAGTGAATAAGTAGCGATTCATCTGACGCCCACCCTTTTATGAAGGTTAGGCGGTTTTTCCAGAACGACTCAGGACTACCAAAAGACATTGCTCGTTTAAATGGACTTGGCAAAACTTCAGTCATTAACTGACGGTGGTTAATGCCAGAAAAAAAAGCAGATGGGCACAGCCTTTGGTATTTTTTTGCCCTGTGCAAAGCTTTGGTTTTTAACAGAAGGTTTCTGACAGAAAAACTCTCTTATTGTTTGGTCTATCCTTCCTCTCTACCAACTAGAATGCATGTGTAGAATTATTAAACGCTCACTCTTGTCTGCAATGCTGGTACTGACACTGCCTGTCGCCTGTCAAGCTCAACCTTTGACAGAATGCTGTATTGTCGAATTTGGACGAAATGCAGTTTTTCCAAACCAGAGCTTTCGTATAAAGCTTGACCATCTCAGACGTTCGGATAATCCGTCGAACATTGCCGAAACAAACAGTTATGCAAGTTCAGATTTTCTAGCTGATAACAAACAAAAGATACATGGCTGTTACAGTGTCCCTCCCGCCCTTATTGAGTCGATTTCGTGGCAATTGCTTTATGCCTCCACCCTGCTGGTTGATTACGAACTGATCCTGAACACCAAACATACCCCCGTAAGCTCCACTCCTTATCCCTGGTTGCCTGTAGAAGTGTTTGTCGCTGTCAGTTGGCTTTTAAAAAACTATTGGAACTCTGATTCACCGCTTTTTACCCTCACTGAACAACAAGAGGTGGGACAGGATCACCCGTCTGCGGCCATCACTACAATGCTTGGCTCAGGCCATAAACAACCACACCAGCCATCTGAATCATCCAGCCAAAAAGCCCCGGGAACATCCACCCACTGTATAGGCTCATTCACTGGCTCCCTGAGTACTAACTATGGCGACGATAACAGCGGTCCTCAACGACACCTGCATACTTTGGGTTTAAATTGTTTTGTCTATCCCTGTCGTGGCGTTTGTAAACTCAGAAAATCATCCGATAACACAGCACCCTCTGAATGGTCGCTGAACTTCGTAGAAAGTTCGACAGGCCACACAGGAGCACTACATGATCAAAGCTCATGCCCCCATTTAGCCAATGGACAGTGCTTTAGTTGCATAGTTCATGCTGATACCGTTAACGCTACGCTCATGATGAGTGCCGGAACAACCTATACAACCAATCTTGCCGAGCCACTCAATGATGATGCTTTAATGCTCTGGAATTTGCCTTTCAACGCTGATGACTTGATGACCACTGGCAGGCCACTCGATCTGGGTGGTAGTCTCAAAGAAGTCGGGATTCCCGTTACCCATTCAAAAACGCAGCAAAACGCCACGGAGTCATCCCGATTGGCTCAGAGCGAACCTTATCTTTCCCGGACAGTCACAACACAAGCGCAGCCGAATAACAAAAACATATACGACAAAAAACATATAATATGCAACATAAAATTGGTCGGGAAAGATGGTCAGCAGCAACCATGCGGGAGGGCCTTCAGCAATGCTCAATCCCTGTCATGTCACAAAAGCAAATACCACACCGGGAAAAAAACCTGTAACGTGACCGTGGTTGGGAAGGATGACCAGCAGCGACCATGCGGAATTGTCTTTAGGAATGCTTGCGCTCTGGGGAATCACAAAAGAAGCTTCCATCGCAGGCAACAAAAATGTAACAGGACAGTAATCGGGGAGGATGGCCAGCAGAGGCCATGCGGGACTGTCTGCAAGAACCTTAAAGGCTTGACGGACCACAAAAGAAGATACCACAGCGGGCAACAAACCTGTAACGTGACTGTGATCGGGAAGGATGGCCAGCAACAGTCATGCGGTAGGGTCTACAAGAATATTGAGGTTCTTTCGGTTCACAAAAGCTCATGCCACAGCGGGCAAAGAACCTGTGACGTAACAGTGACCGGAGAGGATGGCCAGGGGCGACCATGTGGAATGGTCTGCAAGAATGTTAACGCCCTATGGGAACACAAAAGAAAAGAGCACACCGGGCAACAAACCTGTGACATAACCTTAGTCTGGGAGAATGGCCAGCCACGGCCATGCGGAACGATCTGGAAGTGTGCCAGAGCTCTGACGGATCATAAAAGAAGAGCTCACAGCGGACAAAGAACCTGTGCCATAACCGTGGTCGGCAAGGATAACCAGCCGCGGCCATGTGGGAAGATCTGCAAAAGCGCCAGAACCCTGACGGATCACAAAAGAAAAGCCCACACCTGGCAACAAGCCTGTGACGTGACTTTAGTCGGGAAGGATGGCCTTCAGCAGCAATGTGGCAAGTTCTGCAAGGATGCTCAAGCCCTCTCGAATCACAAAAGCAAAGTCCACAGCGGACAACAAACCTGTGCCATAACATTGGTCGGAAAGGATGGCCAGCAGCGGCCGTGCCAGAAGGTCTGCAAGAATATTCAAGCTCTGGAAGATCACAAAAGAAGACATCGAAAGCGCAAGCTCGTTGACAGGGAGCAGTACGATGACAAAGAACCTCAATAAAGTAAATAAGAACGATCTGATCTGCCCTCCCCTTCATTAAGGCTTAACGGCTTTACCTGAGTGGCCCGGGGATTTCAAAAAACACACTTATTTTCTTGATCTATCCTTCCTCTCTGTATATCAGGACGCAAGGATAGAATGATTAAACACTCACTCTTTGCGGTAACATTGTTGCTGCCATTGTTGTTTTTTGTCGTCTGTCGGGCCGAACCGTGGACAGGACGTTTTACTGTCGAATTTGAAGGGAAAACAGGCTATCCAAACCAAAGCTTATCTACAAAGCCTGATCAGCAAAGATTGCCAGACAACCCATCAGACATTGCCGATACAAACGACTATGCAGAATCAGATTCGCTGCCTGATGACAAACCATCAGGAACTGGCGGTTACCGGGCAAAAACGACCATTCTTAAGTCGTTTTCGTGGCAATGGCTCCACGCCACCCCCCTCCTGCTGGGTTACGAACCAATCCTGACTACCGGAGACGTCTCTCTGCGCGCCACCTCATATTCATGGTTCCCTCTGGAAATGTTTGTTGCTCTCGGTCGGTTTTCAGAAAGCTACTGGAATCCTGATTCAACGTCGTTTAGCCCAATCGAACAAAAAGAACCGAATCAGGATCACCCGTTTGCCACCCTCATCGTAACGTTTAGTTCTGGACAAGACCAACAATCAGGCCAGCCATCAGAATCATCGGGGCAGCAACTCCCGGGTGCCATCAGCCACCACACAGGCAATTTCATCAGCCTCTTGCATTTTGACTCTGACGACGGTAGCGAGAGCCCTCAACAACTCCTTCATACTTTGGGTTTAAATTGTTTCGTCCATCCCTGTCATGGCTTTTGTCAATTACGGCTAATATCCGATAACAGAGGGCCCGCTGAATGGCCGCAGAATTACACAGAAAGCCTGTGGCCCCATTTGTCTGATGGAGAATACTTCAATAGCGAAGGTCATTTTTATCCTGTAAACACGATACAACCAATGAGTGCGGGAGCCCACTATTCAGCGCCCCCTGCCGAGCCTCTCAACCTGCATCATTTTTCCAAAGAAGGCGGGCTTTTCTTTTCGCTTCCCCATTCAGAAATACAACAACAAACCTATAAACCATCCCAATCGGGTCAGAGTCAAGCTCATCTTTTCCGGGAAGGTTCAATAGCAGCCCTGTCCGATCACAAAAGCGAATACCACACTAAACAACACATTTGTGACATGACAGTAGTAGGGGAAGATGGCCGGCAGCGACCATGCGCTGAGGTCTGCAAGAATGCTGATGCCCTGAGGGGTCACAAAAGAAAAAAACACAGCGGGCAACAAACCTGCGACGTGGCAGAAATTGGGGAGGATGGTCAGCCACGGCCATGCGGGAAAGTTTACAAGAATGCCGGAGTACTTTCAGCTCACAAGAGCATATACCACAGCGGGCCGAAAACCTGTCAAGTAAAAGTGATTGGGGAGGATGGCCGGCAGCGGCCATGCGGGATGATCTGCATCAATGCTAAAACCTTGTTGGAACACAAGAGAAGAAACCACATGGTGCAACAAACCTGTGACCTGACCGTAATCGATGAGGATGGCCAGCTGCGGCGATGCGGTATGGTCTGGAAGAATGGTCAATCCCTGCGATATCACATAAGAAAAGACCACACCGGGCAACAAACCTGTGACACGACAATGATCGGGGAGGATGGCCAGCAGCAGCTATGCGGTATGGTTTGCAAGAATGCTCAAGCTCTGATCTATCACAAAAGAAAACTCCACACTGGGCAACGGACCTGTGACGTGGTGACCGTGCCCGGAGAGGATGGCCAACGGCAGACATGTGGGATGATTTGCAGCAGCGCCAAAGCCCTTTCGGATCACAAAAGAAAAAATCACAGCGGACAACGAACCTGTAACGTGACTGTGGTCGGGGAGAATGGTCTGCATCAATCGTGCGGGAAGGTCTGCAAGAATGTCAATGCCCTGACAGGCCACATAAGAAAAGTCCACAGGGGGCAACAAAGCTGCTTCGCAATAATGGTCGGGGAAGATGGTCAGCAGCGCTCATGCGGGAGGGTCTTCAAAAATCCTCAGGCCCTCTCAGATCACAAAAGAAGATACCACACCGGACAACAAAACTGTGACGCGAGGGTGGTCGGAGAGGATGGCCAGCAGCGACCATGCGGCAAGGTGTGCAAGAATGCCAAGGCCCTGACGGAACATAAAATAAGACATCGAAAGCGCAAGCCCGTTGAATCGCAGCAGGAGGATGGCCTTGGTCCTCAAAAAAGTAAAGCGTACAAGTAAGGATCTGATCTCTGTAGGGGACAATTTCGTAACGAATCCTGATATAAAAGGGAGAGCGGGTACTCGCCAGCAGGTATAACTGCGAGCTTATTAACGCCACTCCGGACGAAGAAGCGCTTGAGACGTTTACGCCTGGAGTTGATCTCGGTACCATGCCCCATAGTTCGGGCAATACGGGATGCTTGCAGAATACTTGGTATTGGCCACCTATTTACCCTTTCATATCACGCTTTGTCTCTAAATTGTCCCCTACAGAGGGATCTTATTTAACCCTCTACCCGTCATTAGGATTAGCGATTTTGCGAGAATAGCCCAGAACGTCCAAAAGACAAAAACACACTGATTGTCCTATTCTATCCTTCCTCTCTGTAAGCCAGCACAGGGATAGAATTACTAAACACTCACTCTTTACAGCACCACTGTTGCTGTTATTGTCACTGTTTGTCGTCACTCAAACTCGATTGTTGGTGACATTGGGTTCCGGGCAAGACCAACAGAAAGGCCAGCCATCAGAACCATCCGGCCGGAGAGCCTCAGAGGTAATCACCCAATCCACAGGCTCTCTCAATGACCTCGTGTGTTCTGGCTTTGGCAGCGGTAGTGGAGACCCTCCACAACACTCACATACTCTGGGCTTAAATTGTTTCGCCAATCCCTGTCATGGTATTTGTCAATTCCGACCATCATCGAATAGCAGATGGCCCGATGAATGGCCGCTGAATTCCGCAGAAAGCTCATGCCCTCATTTGGCTGATGGGCACTGCTTTAGTTGCATTGGTCATTTTGAGCCTCTAAACATTACACAGGCCGACTATACAACTGCCCCTTACGGGCCACTCAATCTGGATAGTTTTCACGGAGAATCCGTTATTTCCCGTACGCTTACCCACTCGGAAAAACAGCAGACAACCACTGCATCATCCCTACGGATCAAGAGCCAGATTTATCTTTCCCGGAAAGGCACAATAAAGGCCCTGTTGGACCACAGAAGCGAATAACACACTACTTTTCTTGTTCTATCCTTCCTCTCTGTAGACCGGAAGGCAAGGATAGAAAGATTAAACACTCACTCTCTGCGGCAATGCTGTCGTTGCTGTTATCTGTCGTCTGTCAGGCTGAACCATGGACAGAGCGTTTTATTGTCAAGTTTGAAGAGAATGCAGTTTTTTCCAACCAGAGCTTTTCTATAAAGTGCGATCGGCATACACTTCCAGACATCACTGAAACAAATGGCTATGTTGTTTCAGAGTCGCTGCTTCATGACAATCAAGATTATGGGGTAAAAACAACCATCATTGAATCGACTTTCTGGCAATGGCTTTACATCACTCATCTGCTGACGGGTTACGAACTGACCCTGAACACCAAAATTGTCCCTCTGTGCTCCAATTCTTATTCATGGTTACCTTTAGCAGTGGTTGTCGCTGTCGTTTGGCTTTTAAAAAACTATTGGAATCTTGATTCACTGTCGCTTAAATCGATGGAACAAAAAGAGATAACCCCTATGCTGACACAGGTGGACCTCTCGTTTGCTATGATCACAATGATAACGGGTTCTGGACGAGACCAACATCAGGGCCAGCCATCAGAATCATCCGGTTGGGAAGCCTCAGGAGCAACCATCCAACTCAAAGGCTCTTCCTTCCGCCCTCTTGGTATGACTGACTATGGTGGCGGCAACGGAGAGCCTCAACAACAATCACATACATTGGATTTAAATTGTTTCGTCCATCCCTGTCATGGCTTTTGTCAATTACGACTATCATCCGATAACAGAGGATCTGTTGAATGGTCGCTAAATTCTTCAGAAAGCTCATGCCCCCATTTGTCTGATGGGCACTGCTTTAGTTGCATAGGTCATTTTGATTCTTTAAACATTACACAAGTCGTCTATAAAAATACCCATTACGAACCACTCAATCTACATAGCTTTCCAGGAGAATCTGGTACATCCTCTATGCTTACCCATTCAGAAACACAGCAAACACCCACTGCATCATCCCAATTGGGTCAAAGCCAAGCTCATCCCGTCCGGAAAGGCACAACACAAGCCCTGTCTGATCGCAAAAGCGAATACCACACTGAGCAATCAACCTGCGGCGTGAAAATAGTTGGGGATGATGGCCGACAGCATCCGTGTGGGATAGTCTGCAAGAATGCTGCTGCCCTAAGGGATCACAAAAAAATAAAGCACACCGGACAAAAAACCTGTGACGCTATAGTGGTCGGGAAGAACGGTCAGCAACAGTCGTGCGGTAAAACCAGTAAGAACGCCAAAGCCATGTCAGTTCACAAAAGCGCATATCATACCGGGCAAAAAACCTGTGACGTAACAGTGATCGGGGAAGATGGCCAGCAGTACCCATGTGGGACTGTCTGCAAGAATACAAATGCTCTTTCGAATCACAAAAAAAGAAAACATACCGGGCAAAAAACCTGTGACATGCCCATGATCGGGAAGAATGGTGAGCAGCAGTCATGCGGCAAAATCTGCAAAAATGTCAAAGCCCTTTCGGTTCACAAAAGCTTATATCACACCGGGCAAAAAATCTGTGACATAACAATGATCGCGGGGGATGGTCGGCAGCGGCCATGTGGTGCAGTCTGCAAGAATACTAATGCCCTGTTCAATCACAAAAAAAGAGACCACAGCGGACAACAAACCTGTGACATGAACGTGGTCGACAAGGATGGTCAGCCGCGGCCATGCGGGATGCTCTGCAGGAATATACAAGTCCTGTCGAATCACAAAAGAAGCGCCCACGGCAAGCGACAAATCTGCTACCTGACAGTCGTCGGGAAGGATGGCCAGCAACGGCCATGTGGGAAGATCAGCAAGAACCTTAAAGCCCTGTCAGATCACAAAAGAGTGCATCGAAAACGCAAACCTGTTGATCTGGACTAAAGCGGTGAGCTCAGTCGTTGGTCTGACACGCGCCCTTTCATGGGGTTTTGCCTTGTGCAAACTTTGGTATTTAACAGAAGGTCTGTGGCCGAAAATACATTTATTTTCTTGCTCTACCCTTCCTCTTGGTAGACCAGAATGCAAGGTTAGTAAGATTAAACACTCACTCTCTACGGCAATGCTGTTGCTGATATTGACGTTGTCTGTCATCACTCAGGCTCAACCGTTGACAAGACCTTTTGTTACCACGCTTGAAGAGTTACCAGACATTGCCGGCGCAAACGACTATCAAGAGTCAGATTCACTCTTTAACGACAAACCACATAGATCTGCGACGATTATTGAGTCGATTTCATGGCGATGGCTTTACGTCACTCATCTGCTGGTGCCTTGCGAACTAATCTCTGCCACCAGAGACACCCCTCCACGCTCCAGCTCATATTCATGGCTACCTGTAGAGGTGGTTATCGCCGTCTGCTGGCTTTTAAAAAGCCATTGGAACCCTGATTTACTGTCGTTTAATCCGATTGAACAAAAAGAGACAACACCCATGCGCTTACAGGGGGGTCACTCGTTTGCCACCATCACTATGATGGTAGGTTCTGGACAAGAACAACAAGACCAGCCATCAGAATCATTAGGCCAGAGAACTTCAAGAACAATCACCCACCCTGCAGGCTCGTTAACTGCCCCCCTTTATTCCAGCTTTGGCCGCGGTAACGGAAACCCTCGACAACACTCACATACTTTGGGTTTAAATTGTTTTGTCCATCCCTGTCGTGGCGTTTGTCAATTACGATCATCATCCTGTATCAGCGAGCCTGATGAATGGTCTCTAAATTCCGTAGAGAGCTCATGCTCTCATTTGGCTAATGGATACTGCTTTAGTTGCATAAGTCCTTTTAATCCTTTAAAAATCAAACAGGCTGCCTATGCAACTGCCGCCGGGGAGCCATTTAATCTGAATAATTTTCTCGAAGAATCCGGAATTTCCTCTAAGGTTGCATGTTCAGAAACATACCAAACAAGCACTGCATCATCCCAATTAGGTAAGAGTCCAATTGATCTTTCCCTGAAAGGCACAATACAAGTCGTGTCGGACCACAAAAGAGAGTACCACACGGAGCAACCAACCTGCGATGTGACAATAGTTGGAGCAGATGGTTGGCAGCGACCCTGCAGAAAGGTCTGCAGGAATGTTCAAGCCTTGTCAACTCACAAAAGCGCATACCACACCGGGCCAAAAACCTGTGACGTATTAGTGATTGGATGGAATGGCCAGCAGCGGCCATGCGGGAGATTGTGTAAGAGTGCTAAAGCCCTGTCGTCTCACAAAACAAAATACCACACCGCGCAACGAATCTGTGACGTCCCCATGTTCATTGAGGATGGTCGGCAACGGCGATGCGGGAAGATCTGCAAGAATTCTCAAGCCCTGTCGCACCATAAAAGAAGTGTCCACAGCGGGCAACGAACCTGTGAAATAACCGTTGTTGGACAGAATTGCCAACAGCGGCGATGCGGAACGGTCTGCAAGAGTGCGAAAGCCCTTTCGGATCACAAAGGAAAAAACCACAGCGGGCAACGAACCTGTGACTTTAAGATAGTCGGGGAGGATGGTCGGTATCAGTCATGCGGGACAGTCTGCAGGAATGTTAATGCCCTTTCGGATCACAAAAGAACTGTCCACAGCAGCCAAAAAACCTGCTACATAACAGTGGTCGGTGAGGATGGCCAGCAGCGGCCATGTGGAAAGATCTGCAAGAATCTTAAAGCCCTGTCAGATCACAAAGGTAGACATCGAAAAAGCAAAAATGCTGATCTGGACCAGAACGATGACCTCGGCCCTTGATCTGACACCCATACTTCAATGGTTTTTTGCCTTTCGCAACTTTTGTTTTTACAACAATCTTAAAGCCCTGTCTGATCACAAATGCAAAGTTCACAGCGGGCAAAAAACCTGTGTTGTAACAGTAGTCGGAGAGGGTGGCCAGCTGCGGTCATGCGGGAAGGTTGTCATGAATGCCCAGGCCCTGTCGGATCTTTGACAGAAAACACGCTTATTCTCTTGATCTATCATTCCTCTCTATCAACCAGAACGCAGTGATAAAACGATTAAACACTCACTCTTTGCGGCACCGCTATTGCTACTACTGTGGCTGTCTGTCGTCACTCAGGCCCAACCCTTGACGGAACGTTATATTGTCAAGCTTGAGCAAAATGCGGTATTTCCAAACCAGAGCTTTTCTATAAAGAGTGACCTGCATCCATTAGCGGGCAGCCCGTCAGTCATTACTGACACAAACAGCTATGGACTATCAGGTTTTCCGCCTGATGACAAACCACACAGATCTGGCAGTTACGGGGTAAAAACGACCGTTATCAAGTCGATTTCGTGGCAATGGCTTTACACCACCCATCTGCTCTTTGATTACGAACTGATCCTCACCGCCAAAGATAACGCTTTAAGCTCTACCCTTTATTCATGGCTACCTGGAGAAGTGGTTTTCATTGTCGGTTGGCTTCTGAAAAGCTATTGGAACCCCGACTCACTGATGTTTAACTCGATGGAGCAACGAGAAGCAACATCTATGCTGACACAGTGGGATCACACGTTTGCGGCCATCATTATGGTGCCTGCTGGCTCTGGAAATAACCAACAACCATACCAGTCATCAGTATCATCCGGGCAGCACGCCGCGGATGCCAACGCTCAACCTACAGGCTTTTTCACTGGTCCATCGTATTCTGATTTTGACGACGGCAACAAGAACCCTCAGCAATACTCGCATACTTTGGATTTATATTGTTTCGTCCATCCCTGTCATGGCGTTTGCCAACT
Source organism: Endozoicomonas sp. ONNA1 (assembly GCF_024606325.1). Taxonomy (NCBI): domain Bacteria; kingdom Pseudomonadati; phylum Pseudomonadota; class Gammaproteobacteria; order Oceanospirillales; family Endozoicomonadaceae; genus Endozoicomonas; species Endozoicomonas sp. ONNA1. The sequence continues at coordinate 9,283 of NZ_JAHHPN010000568.1, read as the reverse complement.
CCGACCATCACTCCATAGCACAGGGCTAGATGAATGGCCGCTGAGTTCGTTCGAAAGCTCATGCCCCCATCTTACCCGTGGACATTGTCTTGGTTGCATAGATTATTTTGATCTTGTAAACGTCAGATGCTCAACGCCTGCCCCTGAAGCTTCTCTCAACGATGGTGTGCCAACGCCGAGCTGTTGGTCTTCCATAGCGGATGATCTTGCGGCCATTAACGGGCCACGAAATACACCTGGCAATTTCAAGGAGATCGAAATTCTCGCTACGAATATCCAATCCACACCCAAAATTGGGACTTCAGAACCACAAGAAACAACCCCTGAACCATCCCAATTCGCGCAGAGCCAAACTCTTTCTCAGACAGACAGCTCAGAAGCTCCGTGTGAACACAACACCGGGCAATTAACCAATGATGCGACGGTGGTCAAGGAGGATGGTCAGCCGCGGCCAGGCAAGAAGACCTGGATGAGTGTTCAAGCCTTGTCGGCTCACAAAAGAAAAATCCACAGAAGGCAAAAAATCTGTGATAAGACCGTGATCGGGGAAGATGGCCTGCAACGACCATGTGGCAGAGTCTACAAGAATATCCAGTCTCTGTCGTCTCACAAAGGTAGAGAGCACTCCGGTCCAAAAATCTGCAACGTTTCCGTGATCGGAGAGGATCGCCAACTGCTACCATGCAGGGCTATCAGCACAAATACAAGGACGCTGTCGGATCACAAAAAAAAAGAACACGCAGGTCAACGAACCTGTGACTTGATCGAAGTCGGAGAAGACGGCCAGCTGCGGCGATGCGGGAAGATCTGCAAGAATGCCAAAGTTCTGTGGGATCACAAAAACAGAAGCCACAGCGGGCGACAGATCTGTAATGCGACCGTAATCGGGAAGGATGGGCAGCCGCGGCCATGCGGGAAAGTCACTAAGAATACTCCGTCTCTGTCAGTTCACAAAAGCAAGCACCACTCCGGACGAAAAACCTGCTACGTAAAAGTGGCCGGAGATCATGGTCTGCAGCAGATAGGCGGGGTGGTCTGCAAAAGTGCTGAGGCCCTGTCGATGCACAGAAGCAAGCATCTAAAGCGCAAACACGTTGATGTCGATCAGAACAATGACCCCAGCTCTCAAGAAGACTAACCCAGCCCTAAATAAGAGAAGGTGGAAAGAATGGGGCAAAAAACTACACCTCTGTAGGAGACAACACCCGCCTTCTACTAAATGACACTGGTCGCTTAAGTAGATCCCCGAGGCCATCCATCTGACAACAGGATGGCCCGTGATCGCAATGCTCGGGCTCATCAAAGTGTGCACAAGCGCTTCCATGGATTTTTGACGGAAGGTCTCAGACAGAAAAACACAATGATTATCTTGATCTATCCTTCCTCTCTAACCACCAGAATGCAAGGATAGAACTATTAAACAGTCACTCTTTGCAACAGCACTGTTGCTGATATTATTGTTGTCTGCCCTCTGTCAGGGCGAATCGTTTCCAGAATGTTTTATTGCAGAGTGTGGACAGAATGCTATTTACCCGAACCAGAGCTATTCTGTAAAGTTTGATCCGCATATATTGCCGGGCAACCCGTCAGTCATTGCCAACACTGACGGCTACGCAACATCTGACTCACCACCTGAAGACAAACCACGCAAATCGGACGTTCAGGGGATCAATGCGTTCCTTATTGAGCGGATTTCGCGGCAGTTGTTTTACGCGACTCATCTGCGAGTGAGTTACGAACTGATCCTGACCACTAAAGCCCTTCCTCTGAAAGCCAAACCTTATTCATCGATACCTGTAGAATGGGCTATCGCTGTCGCTTGGCTTTTAAAATGCTATTGGAACTGCGATTCACCGCTGATTAACCCGATGACACAGCAGGAGGCAACATCCATGTTGACACAGGAGAATCAAACGTTTGCCATTATCACTGTGATGTTTGACTCTGGAAATAACCAACGACCACATCAGCAACAAGACCCGCCATCAGATTCATTCGGCCAACATGTCCCGGTTGCTACAACCTGTTTCGATAGCTTCCTGTATTCCCGCTCTGGTGGCGGTAACGAAGGCCCTCAACAAAACCAACATACCCTGGATTTCAATTGTTTCGTCTCTCCCTGTCATGGCGTTTGTCAATTCCACTACTCACCGGATGGCAGAGGGCTCAATGAATGGCAGCCGATTTCCTCAGAAAGCTCATGCCGCCATTTGACGCATGGGCATTGTCTTCGTTGCATAGGTTATGTTGATCCTGTAGAAGTTACACCTCAAAGTTCACAGTTCGAAAGATTGAATCTTCCTGCTACCATTCAACCCCAATCGGCTTCTGACCTGCTATTTGAGCTACTGACCCACGGCATTGATGGCGACCCAGCCAACAGCGGCAACTCTATAGACGGGATCCTCTTAGACTGCTGGATTGCCTCAGACGGGATCGTCTCAGACGCAATAAGCTCTGAGGCAGACCATGCAACTGACGCTACCGTGCCACTCAGAGATGATATGCCAATGGCTGGGAAAAACCGTCTTGCTGCCAGAGCACCGCTCCCCGGAGGATCGCCTCCCGGAGGATCGCCTCCCGGAAAAACTACACATTACCAACAAGCTCTGTCAGATCGCAAAAGCAAACGCTGCATTCGGCAAACAATCTGTGACCTGACAGTGGTCGGGGAGGATGGCCAGCCGCGGCCATGTGGAATGGCCTGCAAGGGCTCTCAAGGTCTGACGGAACATAAAAGAAGTGTCCACAGCGAGCAAAAAATCTGTGACGTGATAGTGGTTGGGGAAGATGGCCAACCCGGGCCATGCGGTAAAATCTGCAGGAGTGCTCGAAGCTTGACGGTTCACAAAAGCAGATACCATACTGGGCAAAAAATCTGTGACGTGATAGCGGTAGGGAAAGATGGCCAGCCGCGGCTATGCGGGGCGGTCTGCAAGAATACTGGATCTCTGTCGTCTCACAAAACCGGATACCACACCGGGAAAAAAGCCTGTGACATGATAGTGATCGGGAAGAATGGCAAGCGGCAGCTATGCGGGAAGATCTCCAACAATGCTCATTGCCTCTGGGAACACAAAAGAAGGCATCGAAAACACAAGCGTGATAATGAAAACCAGAATGATAACCTCAACCCTTAATCTGACACCGACTCTTTCAAGAGGTTTTGCGTGATTCCACACTTAGCTTTTGATTGTAGGTCTATGACAGAAAAACACTCTGATTATCTTGATCTATCCTTCCTTCTAGCCACTAAAATGCAAGGATAGAATTATTAAACAGTCACTCTTTGCGGCAGCACTGTTGCTGATAATATTGTTATCTGTCGCCTATGAGGCCGAATCGTTTGCAGAACGTTTTCTTGTCGATCCTGAAAAGAATGCTGTTTTTCCAAACCGTAGCTCTTCTATAAACTCTGCCCCTCATACATCGCCAGGCAACCCGTCAGTCATCGCTGACATAAACGGCTATGAAGGATCTGACTCACCGCCTAAAGACAAACCACACAGACCTGGTGGTTATAGGCTCAAAGCAATCCTTATTGATTCGATTTCCAGGCAGTTTCTTTACGCCATTTATCTGCTGGTGGGTTACGAAAAGATTCTTAACACCAGAAGTGCCCCCCTGAACGCCACCCCTTCTTCATGGCCATCCCTGGAAATGGTTATCGCTGCCGGGTGGTTTTTAAACAGCTATTGGAACTCCGATTCACCGTCGTTTAACCCGATGAAACAGCAAAAGGCAACATTTATGTCGACACAGGAGAATCAAGCGTTTACCTCCATCACTATGATGTTTGGCTCTGGAAATAACCAACAACCTTATCAGCAACAAGATCTGCCATCAGACTCATCCGGCCAGCACGCCCCGGTTGCCACACGCTGCTTAACCAGCCTCCCTTACGCTCACTCTGGTGGCGGTAACGAAGACCCTCAACAGCAGCAACATACTTTGGGTTTCAATTGTTTCGTCTTTCCTTGTCATGGGCTTTGTCGATTCCGACACTCATCCGATGGCAGAGGGCCAGCTGAATCACAGCTGAGTTCCTTCGAAAGCTCATGCCACCATTTAGCGTACGGACACTGCTTAAGCTGCATTGGTTATGTTGATCCTGTCGATGCTACATCTCAAAACTCACATTTTGAAAGGTTGAATCCTCTTCCAGCCATCCAACCTCAGTCGATCTCTGACCTACCATTTGAGCTTCTGACTTGTGACATTGATGACAACCCATACAATAGCGGCAATTCCATAGAAGGGGTCACCTCAGACTCAATAAGAGCAGGGGCAGCCCTCAGAATTGATGCTATTGGGACACTCAATGATGATATGCCAATGCCAGAGAATAACTGTCTTGCCACCGGTGGCGCGCCTACCGAAGGAGTGCCTTCCGGAGTAAATCCTCCCGAAGTAATTACTGATTGCCAGCAACCCTCTGGGAATCACAAAAGCAACAACCACATCTTGCAAAGAACCTGTGTCTTAACCCTGGTTGGGAAAGATGGCAAAACGCAGTCATGCGCGAAGATCTTCAAGAATGCCAGATCCCTGTCGAATCACAAAAGCAGATTCCATAGGGGACAAAAAATTTGTGACATGACAGTGTTCGGGGAGGATGGTCAGTCGCGGCCATGCGGGAAATCCTGCTTGGGCACTCAAGGCCTATCTGATCACAAAAGAAGCAGTCACAGCGGACAACAAACCTGTTTTGAGACCGTGGTAGGGAAAGATGGCCAACCCCGACCATGCGGGAAAGTCTTTGAGAATGCTAAATCTCTGTCGAATCACAAAGGCAAAATCCATACCGGGCAAAAAACCTGTGACGTGATAGTGGTTGGGGAAGATGGCCAGCACCGGCCATGCGGGGTAGTCTTCAAGAATACAGGATCTCTGTCGTCTCACAAAACTGGATACCACACTGCGCAAAAAACCTGTGATATATTAGTCATCGACAAGGATGGCCAGCCGCGGCTGTGCGGAAAAGTCTGCAAAAATGTTCAATCTCTGTCGAGCCACAAAAGCGCCTACCATAGCGGGGATAAAACCTGTGACATTATAGTGGTCGAAAAGGATGGCAAGCCGCAGCCATGTGGGAAGATCTTCATTAACGCTCATAGTTTTTCGCAACACAAAAGAAGACATCGAAGGCGCAAGTTTGATGCTTTGCAGCGGGATAATAACCTCAATCCTTGATCTCACACCCGCCCTTTCATAAGGTTTTGCCCGGCGCCATCTTTCGTTTTTAGGAGAAGGTCTTGGACGGAAAAACAAACTTATTATCTTGATCTATCCTTCCTCTCTACCCACTGGAATGAAAGGATAAAATTATTAAACAGTCACTCTTTTCGGCAACACTGTTGCTGTTATGGTTGTTGTCTGTCGTCTGTGAGGCCGAATCTTATACAGAATGTTATATTGTCGAGCTTGAGCAAAATGCAGTTTTTCCAAACCAGAGCTTTTCCATAAAACCTGGCCCGTATACATTGCCGGGCAACCCGTCGGTCATTGTCGGCACAGAGAGCTATGCAGGATCTGACTCACCGCCTGACGACAAACCATATAGACCCGGTGTTTACGGGTTCAAAGCGATCCTTATTGAGTCGATTTCATGGCAGTTGCTTCACGCTACTCATCTGCTGGTAAATTACGAACCGATTATGACCACTAAAAGCCCCTCTCTGAACGCCACCCCTTATTCATGGATACCTTTAGAAGTGGTTGTCACTGTTGATTGGCTGTTAAGAAGCTATTGGAACCCCGATTCACCGCTGTTTAAGATGATGGAACAACAAGAGGCAACATCTACGTTAACACAGGGGAATCACCCGTTTGCCCCCATCACAATGATGTTTGGCTCTGGAGATAACCAACAAACCTATCAGCAACAAGAGCAGTCATCAAAATCGTCCGGCCAGCTCGCCCGGGATCACACAAGCTATCTTTCCGGCTTCTGGTATTCCCGCTTCGGTGACGGTAACGAAGGCTATCAACAACAACACCAACATACTTTGGGCTTCAATTGTTTCGTCTTTCCGTGTAATGGTGTTTGTCAATTGCGACTCTCATCCAATGACAGAGTGCCCGCTGAATGGCTGCAGAATGCCTCAGGAAGCTCATGCTGCCATTTAACGCATGGACACTATCCTCTTTACATAAGTCATGCTGATCCTGAAGAAGCTAGACCTCAGCACTCACATTTCGAAACATTGAATCCTCTTCCTGCCTATCAACCCCAATCGGTTTCTGAACAACTCATTAAGCTAATGGCTCATGGATATGGCAACCCGGCCATTAGCAGCAATGCTATAGACAGAGTCGCCCCAGACTGGGTCGTCCCAGACTCAACGAGCGCAGGAGCAGCTTACATAACTGAAGTTACCAGACTAATCAATGATGATGTGCCAGGGCCTGGGAATAATTGTCTTCCTCCCGGAGGAGCAACTCCCGGAGTGCCTACACATTGCCAAAAAACTCTCTCGGATCAGAAAAGAAAATACCACACCGGGCAAAAAACCTGTGACGTGATAGTGGTTGGGGAAGATGGCCAGCTGCGACCATGTGGAAAGGTCTCAATGCATGCCCGGGCCCTGTCGGAACACAAAAGCAAAATCCACACCGGGCAAAAAGTATGTGACGTGATGGTGGTCGGGAAAGATGGTCAGCCGCGACCATGCGGATGGCTCTGCAAGAATGCTGGTATTCTCTCAGCTCACAAAAGCGGATACCACACCGGGCAAAAAACCTGTGACGTCACAGTAATCGGTAAAGATGGCGAGCTGCGACCTTGCGGAGTGGTCTGCAAGAATGCCGGAAGCCTCTGGGTTCATAAAAGCGGATTCCACACCAATCAAAAAACCTGTGACTTCTCAGTGGTCGGTGAAGATGGTCAACAGCAGCCGTGCGGAAAAATCTGCAAGAATGCTCAGTCTCTGATGGTTCACAAAAGCGAATACCACAGCGGGCAAAAAACCTGTTGTTTAACATTAGTCGGGAAGGATGGCCAGCAGCGGCTGTGCGGAAAGGTCTGCAAACACGCTAAAGCCCTGTCGGAACACAAAAGAAGCGTCCACAGCAGTCAAGTAAACTGCAACGTGATCGTGGTTGGGAAGGATGGTCAGCAGCGACCATGCGGAAAGGTCTGCAACAATGCCAGAACCCTGTCGAATCACAAAAGCAGAATCCATGGCAAGGAAAAAATCTGTGACGTGACGATCGGAGAGGATGGCCAGCAGCAGCCGTGTGGAAGGATCTATAAAAATTCTGACAGCCTTTCGAAACACAAAAGAATACATCGTAAACGCAAGCCCGTTGTTGTCGACCAGAACGACGACTTCAATCCTTGATCTGACATCCGCACTTTCATCAGGTGATCTATTCTTCCTTTCTACAAATTAGAATGCAACTATAGGATGATTAAACACTCTTCTTTTTCTGCACCATTGTTGCTCACACTATTTTTGCCTGTCGTCTGCCAGACCAAACCGCTGACAGAACGCTTTATTGTCGAGCTTGAACAGAAGGCCGTTTTTCCAAACCAAAGTTTTTCTATAAAGCCTGGGCGTACATTGCCCGGAAACCCGTCAGTCATCACTATCGCAGATGACTATACAGAACCAAATTTGCCATCGGATAAAAAACGACACAAACCATACAGTTACGAGATAAAAACGACCATCATTGAGTCGATTTCCTGGCAGTGGCTCTACGCGACAAATCTGCTGGTTGCTTACGAAGTAATCCTGACCACCAAAAACGCCCCTCTGAGTTACAACCCTTTTTCATGGGTACCTGTAGAAGTGGTTATAGCGGTCAGCTGTCTTTTAAGAAGCTATTGGAACCCCGACTCACCGCTGTTTAATCCGATTCAACAGCAAGAATCGAGTCAGAATCAGCCGTTTGTGATCACCACTATGATGCCCGGCTCTGGAAATGACCAACAACAAGGCCAAGTATCAGAATCATCTGGCCAGCGAAGCCCACAAGTCACCGGTCAACTTATAAGCTCTTTCTCCAGCACCCTGTATTCAGTCTCTGGTGGCAATAACGAAGGTCCTCAACAACACTCACATACTCTGGGTTTAAACTGTTTTGTCCATCCCTGTCATGGCGTTTGTCAATTCCGTCCATCATCCGATAAAGACGGGTTCGTCTCAGACTCATCAGGTACCGGGATAGCCGAAACAACTCAGCCTGTCGGGCAAAAAACCTGCGACGTAGTAGAGATCGGTGAGGATGGCCTCCTGAGACAATGTGAGAAGTTCTGCAAAAATGCCCGAGCTCTGGCGGTTCACAAAAGCAAATACCACTCCGGAAAAAAAACCTGTCCCCTGATCGTGGTCGGGGAAGATGGCCAGCATCGACCATGCGGGACTGTCTGCAGGAATGCTAAAATCCTCTCGGATCACAAAGGCAGATACCACACCGGACAGCAAACCTGTGACGTGATAGTGGTCGGAGAGGACGGCCAGCGGCGACCATGCGCAAAAGTTTGCAAGAATGCCAAAGCCCTTTTGTCTCATAAACATGGCTACCACTCCGGACAAAAAATCTGTGACTTAACAGTGGTTGGCGAAGACGATCAACAGCGGCAATGCGCGATGGTCTTCAAGAACGTTCGATCTCTGAGAGCTCACAAAAACAGATACCACACCGGTCAAAAAGCCTGCGAAGTAACATCGATCGGCGAGGACGGCCAGCAACAGCCATGCGGAAAGGTCTGCAAGAATGTTCAAATCCTGTCGAGTCACAAAAGCAAATGCCACAGCGGACAAAAAACCTGTAACTTGATCACTGTCGGGGAAGATGGCCAACCACAGCCATGCGGAACGATCTGCAAAAATGCAGGTATCCTGTCGCAGCACAAAAGCAGAGTCCACTGCGAGCAAAAAATCTGTGGTCTCACAAAGGTTGGGGAGGATGGTCAACAGCGTTCATGCGGGGTGATCCTTAAGAATACTCTATCTCTGGCGTCTCACAAAAGCAGATACCACACCGGACAAAAAATCTGTGATGTGAGAGTGTTCGAAAATGATGGCCTACAGCGACTATGCGGGAAGGCTTGCAAAAATGCCGTAGCCCTGACAGAGCATAAAAGAAGACACCATAGCGAACCAAAAACCTGTGACGTAACAGTAGTCGGGGAGGATTGCCAGCTGCGGCCATGCGGGTATGTCTGCAACAATGCTCATGACCTTACAGAACACAAAAGAAAGCATCGAAAACGCAAGCCCGAAGATGTGAACCGGAACGATGATCTCAACCCTTGAGCTGACCTCTGCCCCTC
>NZ_JAHHPN010000567.1:0-31648 GCF_024606325.1 Endozoicomonas sp. ONNA1 | reverse complement strand
GGCTATTGCTCGCCGAATAACTCCAGTTACCGCTGCCATCAATAGTCAGAGAACCATAGGTGCCGGTCAGGGTTTCAGCTTGAAAGAAGGCTTCGCTCTGGTCAGCATCAGTGATGGTGAGGGAGCCTGATACTGTCAGGGTGCTGGCATGACTGTCTTCAGTGACGGTTGCCGTATCAAGACCTGTTATCTGTGCGTTGTCGTTTGTACCGGTGATGACCAGAGTGGCTGTCTGGGAAACTGAGCCACCATTGCCGTCTTCTATGTCATAGCTGTAGACAATGGTTTCAGTGACTCCGTTCGCAAGATAGTCATAGGCACCGGGGTCAACGGTAAGGGTGTTTCCGTTGATGGTGATGCCAGAGTCATCGCCGGATGACAGGGTGATCTGGGTCACGGAGAGACTATCACCCGTGTCAACGTCTGCAGCAGACTCAAGCAGATCGATGTTGACTGAAGCCGAGTCTTCGACATAATTTTTCGTAATGGCTGTGCTAACCGTTGGATCATCGTTGACCGATGTGATGCTGAAGTCGAAAGTCGCTGAAGATGAGAAGAGGTGGCCATCACTGACCTGAAATTCGAATGAGGCGTACAGATTACCATGTTCATCTTGAGCAGGCTCAAATTTCAAACGACCTGCCAACAGCTCATTTTTTGTCACTTCCATGCCCGCAGTGACAGCTGATCCGTTAAAGAGCAACGCACCTGCCAGAGGCAACTGAGTGATTTTAATACTTTGCAGTGTCTGTCCGGCATCCGGGTCAGAGAAAGTGAAGTCGGATGTACTGAAAATATAAGGCGTATCTTCGTCGGACGTCACCAGGGTGCCTGCCGTAATCGGAGCATCATTAACGGCAGTTGTCGTGATGGTACTGGTGGCTATATGACTGTTGTCATGACCGTCATCAACACTGAAACTGACGATCCGATCAGCGGTAGAGGGTGACTCGGAGCTGTTTGAGTAGGTGACTGTTCTCAGTGCTGCCTGGTACTCCGCGACCGTTGCGGTACCAGAGAGCGTCAGGGTGCCGGTTGATAAATCCCAGCTTCCGGAAATCCCGTTGTGATCGTTGAACGCCAGTCTGTCTTCATCTGGCACGAAATTGCTACTGATCGTGATCGTGGCGCTCTCTATTGTGACAGAGTCAATGTCTGTCAGCGTGATATGACCCTCTATTACTTGATCGCCGTCGTTTTCTGTGTAAGTGAGAGTCCCTCCTGCTGTGACTACAGCCGCATCATTGACAGAAATGACGTCAAGAGTGGCTGATGCACTGGCTTCATCCCCTGAGGATCCATCTGACACTGTGAAGTTAAAAGTGACATCGTCACCGAAATAATGAGCCGTGGGAGTATAGCTCCAGGTGCCGTCATTATTGTCTGCCAGATGACCTGTCGCAGGGTCTGCCAGAGTGACCGACTGAATGCTCAAGCTATCACCATCAATGTCACTGGCTGAAGCCAAAAGATCAGCAGCAGTGATGACATAGGAGGTGTCTTCCAGGGTTGATCCCAGGTCAACATTCCCTGCAAAAGGAGCATCGTCTATTGGAGTGACGCTGACCGTGAAAGTCTGGATATCAGAAGAAAGCTCACCGTCGTTTACCCGAAAGTTAAATTGGGTGTAGTTATTTCCACTTTCATTGGCTTCAGACAGGAACGTCAGCAAGCCCGCAGAAATGTCAGCCCGACTGATGGCGTCGCCTTCAGATACCTTAGTGCCGTTGAGTTCCAGTGATCCGATGACTGGAATGGTCTCAATAACGACTACTTCCAGCGCGTCAGCATTGTCCCGGTCACTGAAGGGGAAGTCGCTCAGGGTGAAGCGATAGAGGGAGTCTTCAGTAATGGTGGTAGAGCTGTCCAAGGAGACGGGGGCTTCGTTGATGTCGTTGACTTCAATGGTAAAGCTCTCTAAATAGGTTGCACCATCAACATCGCTGGTTGTCACCTCAACATCAACGGATTCATCGGTTTCGTGATCAAGGGCTATGCCCTCTTTCAGTTTGAGATCGCCATCTACCACTTCAAAGCGATGGTCATCGACGGTGTAAGTGTGAGTATCAGAAAGGTCTTTGTCGGTGGTGGACAATGTACCTACCACCGCGCCATCCTGATTTTCATCAATATGGGTTCCGGAGATTTCAATATCTTCCGGGTTATCATTGCTGCCCTCAATGGTAATAGACGCACTCTGGCTGACAACGCCACCATGACCATCCTCTATGTCGTAGCTGTACTCGACGACTTCAGACTCACCTGCAGCCAGATGTTCATAAGCAGAAGCATCCACAGCAAGACTGTTGCCATCATCAGCGATAGTAATACCTGAAGGATCGCCAGCGGTTATCCTTAGAGAGACTGCATTCAGAGTGTCTGTTGAATCAAGGTCAAATGCACCTGCCAACAGGTCAACATTAACGTCACCGCTGTCCTTATCAATCGTCTGGATGACAGCTTCACTGACCTCAGGTTGATCATTGTCGCCAGAGAGGGTAATGGTGACAGATTCTAAAACGGACTCTCCCCTGGCATTCGTTACCAGGTATTCGTAGGTCAGGGTTTCTGTTTCGCCAGCAGCCAAATATTTATAGACTTCAGGGTCAATACTGAGGCTGCTGCCATCCAGACCGATGCTGACGCCTGCCTCATTGCCTTCAGTCAATCGTAACTGAGTCACATAGAGGGTGTCGGAATGATCATTGTCAAATGCCTTTGAGAGCAAGTCGATGGTTGTTTCGCCATCACTCTGGACAATCTCCGCGGATACCGGTTCGGCAATGTCCGGGGCATCGTTGACATCTTCATCGTTGTCTTCACCTGTGACGATGATATCCACAGAAGCCCTTGAACGGGCGCCACTGCTGTCCAGGACTTCAAAGATAAACGTGACAACAGATTGTTCGCCTGCTGCAAGGTAATCGAAGTCACTGCCGGGCAGGAACCGAAAGCTGCCATCGTCATTGAGTATCAATTGTCCTGAATCAGGTGTTGTGACCAGATTAAAGGTCAGGGCTTGTCCGCTATTGCTGTCGTAGGCATTCAATTTGCCTTCGAGCTCTGAAGCGCTCTCACTGCTTCCCATCACCATGTTTTGTGCAGTGGGAGCGTAATTGACGACAGGGGGTACGATTAATACTTCGGTGTATGTTTCAGGCGTCAGTAGTGGTTCAGTGTATTCAGGTAAACTTTCAATGTCTTCTACTGACACCGACAACGGCCCGGTCTCTTTTTGCTCTTCTAATTTTGTGGCATCTCTTTCCAGTACAACGACTTCACCGGAAAGGCCACTGGAGGGGATGGGATCTTGAGAGGAACTGTCATCTTCACTGGCCGGGGGATCTTGAGAGAAACGATGACTTTCTCCTGCTGAAGAGGGTTCAGAAACGTCAACAGGGTCTGCCCGTTCTGAAATAGCGTCCAGTATCTCTACAACTTCTGATGACTCCTGAAGATCAGAGTGTGGTGCAGATTGAAGCATATTCTCCAGCATGACAAGCTGAGACTGCCCCTCTAGTTGAATGACTTCGCTGTTAACCAGAAGAATAGAGACAGGGCTATTGGATTCAGAGACTACCTTCTCATTGAGATAGAGTGGATCGCCTTCTTTAAGAATGCGTTTGCTGCCATCAGGGGCGATGGCGAATACCTCTCCATCCGTTTCCTGAACGTGCCCGATGACAGGTCTGGAACCATCAGAATTGGAATTCATATTCCCTTCCTGAGAAGTGTTATCGCTCAGTCAGAGCATTTTGTCTGGCCCTGAGAATCGGCTTCATGAGATATTCCATCAAGGTTTTCTCCCCGGTAATAATATCGATGTTGGCCTTCATGCCCGGGATGATTTCCAGCGGTTTTTCAGGGTTGCCAAGCTGGTTTTCATGGGTTCTGACGCGAACGATGTAAAAACTTTCGCCTTTTTCATCCTTGATGGTATCTGCACTTATGTGGTCTACCACACCTTCAAGCCCACCGTAGACGGCAAAGTCATAGGCCGTCAGTTTGACGACAGATTTCATACCTTCCCTGAGAAAGCCTATATCTTTAGGGGCAATCTGAGCTTCAACCAGCAGGGATTCCTCTACAGGAACAATTTCCATGACATCCATGCCAGGCTGTATAACACCGCCAACGGTTTTGACATTGATTTTTTTGACAATGCCTTCCACCGGAGAGCGAAGCAGTGTCCTGACGACCTGATCTTCCAGACTGGTTTGTGTTTCAGACAGTTGATCCAGCTTGACTTCAACGTCTTTCAGCTCCTGAACCACCTCTTCCCGGAATTTGATCGTCAGTTCTCGCTTACGTGCCAGAGCTTCCTGATAAGCGTCGTTCAGCTTGGGAATGGACAGTTCTGTCATATTCTTCTCGGATGCCAGATCATTCACTCTCTGCTTGAGCTGGATCATCTCTACGTGAGAAACAACGCCTTGATCAGCCAGAGGTTTGGTCAGTTCCAGCTCCTCTTCTCCCAGCTCCAGACTGGTGGTTAAAAATTCCAGCTGTGACTCGGAAGCGGCCAGTTCGTGCTTGGCTTGAGAGGCTTGCTTGTTGACAATATCAAGCTCGGCTTTGAGGCCGGCATCGCGTCTCTGGTAAATCTGGATCTCACGGTCAACATAATCCTGGTAGCTACTCAATTCGGGAGGAAACTTCAGTGGGCTGCCGGAGAGTTCAGCCTTGAGTCTGGCGGCCTTGGCCAGTTCACTGTAATACTCAACAGCGCCTTCCCTGAAAGTGGATTTGAAGCGGGTATCATCCAGTTGCAGCAATGGCTGTCCTTCCTTGACCAGCTCGCCCTCATGGACAAAAAGCTCTTCCAGTATGCCGCCTTCAAAGTTTTGAATGACCTGTAGATGAGAAGAGGGAACAACTTGACCCATACCACGGGTAATTTCATCCAATGGTGCCAAACTTGCCCAGGTGATGGCTGAGCCAATAGCCAGCAGCATAGTGTAAATTAACAACCTGCCGCCTCTCGGGGCTTTCATTAACATAGCTGCACTGGTATCCGACATGTACTCCAGGTCTTCGGTGCTGACATTGTCTTCTAATGGAGAAGTATTCTTCAGGCTTTCATCTTCATCAATCTGCCTGTCCAGCTCTGCCGGCTCGTCCAGTATGGCTTCTTGGGTCAGAGCTTCCTGATCATCAGAACCGGCTTTATTCCCTGCCTCCTCAAGCGGAGTCGTTGATTGAGCATTTGAAGCCTCATGGGGCTGATTCTCTGGTATTTCAGAAGCGTTTTTATCGTCCTTGTACTCGCTCATTGCACGATCCTGTTTAATCCGTTCAAGGTCATTGGCAGCTCTTTGCTGAATGAGGGTTATTCGATTTTGAGTTTGCCCTGCTTTAGGGCAGCGTGAACCTGATCCTTGGGTCCGTCCGCAACAATCTTTCCGTTATCCACCAAAATCAGGCGGTCAACCAACTCCAGCATGGAAGCCTTATGGGTGACCAGAACAATGGTTTTATCCTTGCATTGCTTTTTCAGTTGTTCTTTGACGCGCAACTCAGTGGTGTTATCCATAGAGCTGGAGGGTTCATCCAGAACCAGAATGGGTGGGTTCATCAGAAGTGCCCTTGCTAAGGCGATACTCTGTCGCTGCCCACCTGAGAGGTTTTGCCCCCTTTCGCCCACAATCATATCCATACCGTTTGGATGTTTGTTGGCGAATTCGGTAACACCAGATATTTCAGCCGCTTTCAGCAGGGCAGCGTCGTCAACGAAACTGGCGCCGAGGGTGATGTTTTCTTTGATGCTGCCATAAAAAAGGGTGATGTCCTGGGAGACACAACCAATACTGCTTCGAAGGTCTGAAGGGTTGATCTGTCTCAGGTCAATACCATCGACTCTGATGGCACCTTCATCAGGCTCATAAAGGCCAAGAATCAGTTTCTCTATCGTGGTTTTTCCAGAACCGATGCGGCCGATGATGGCTACTTTTTCACCGGGATTGATGTGCAAATTGATGTTTCTCAGAGCCTGGATCTCCTGACCCGGGTATGTGAAATTAACACCATCAAATTCAATACTTCCATTGAGTTCAGGACGATTGACATAGTCACGGTCTGCCGGACGTTCTACCGGCATCTCCATGATCTGGTTAAGTCCATCAAGAGCAGATTTAGCCTGATTATAGCGAGTGGCAAGGCCGGCTACCTGAGCCATGGGAGCCAGGCATCGACCTGACAACATAACGGTTGCAATCAGACCACCCATACTGATATCACCCGCAGAAATCAGGAAAACACCGTACGACACCAGCGCAATGTTACACATCTGTTGAACGTAAGCACTGACCGTCGATGCGGAGGAACTCAATAACTTGGTTTTGATACTCCAGGTAGCTATGTGGCCGACTGCTTTTTCCCACTTGTATTGAATTTCGCTTTCTGCCTGGGCAATCTTCAGGGCCTCCATGCCTGAAAGACTCTCAATCAAAGTGGCGTTTTTCTGTGAGTTAGAGCGCAGGGTTTTCTCAACGGAACGCTTGAGAGGCTCCTGAATAGCAAAACTGTACACAGCTATTAGAGCCATGCAGAACACGGGAACGTAGGCCAATGGACCACCCAGAATGAAAATCACCATCAGTATGATCAGAGTGAAAGGCAGATCCACTAGGGCAATCACCGTCGATGAGGTGATAAACTCCCGGATGCTCTCGAATTCCTGAAGGCTTTTGGCAAAGGAACCGACCGAAGCAGGCTTGGCTGACATGCTTAATCCCAACACCCGCTCCATAACCCGTGATGAAAGCAGTATGTCCGACTTTTTCCCGGCAAGATCAATAAAATAACTTCGAATCATTTTAAGAACGAAGTCAAAACTGAAGATAATAACGGCACCCACAGCCAGCACCCAGAGGGTATCAAAAGCCTGGTTAGGCACCACTCTGTCGTAGACATTCATGACAAACAGCGGGCTGGCCACCACAAAAATATTGATCAGCAGGGAGGCCAGCAGGACATCTCGATAAATTCTCCAGGAGCCGAGAATTGTGCCCCAGAACCAATGTCGGGAGCGAATATTCAGCGTCGTGGGAGTTCGCTTATCATATCGGTGTTTTTCCCGGACATAGATGGTGTAGCCGGTATAGTGCTCTTCCAGATCTGAGAGGTCGATGCTTTTAACACCCTCTCCCGCTTCCGGAATAATCACACGGGCTTTTCCTTCTTCATGATCGATATCAATCAAAATGCAAGCTTTACGTCCTTTTAAAAAAAGGACAGTAGGCGTGACCAGAGGAGAAATGTCTTTTAATTTTCTTTTGTGAGTTTTCGACGCAAGGCCCGCTCTTTCTGCTGCACGGGAAAACAACTCTGCAGTCAATTTGCCGTTTTCCAAGGGTAATCCGGCTCGAAGAGAATCGTGAGAAAAGGGCTTTCCATAATGCTTGGTCAGAATACTGAGGCATTCCAGTAAAGGATCAAACTCCTTTTGGTCGCTCTCAGGTATACCCCACTCTTCGTTCGCATCTTCTGCAGCTGCACTGTAATTCATGGTTCCTACCACTGAAATAAAAATAAAAGAACAGAGGTACTGCTTATTCTGTAAAAAGGTATCTGAAATTAATACTAGCGCAGTTTATTGGTCTTAAATAATTAATGAGAAAGCAATTGAAGAGTGTCTTACATCTGACGTTTGATTGTTTTTAATAACATAAGAAATTCAGTCTGATGTTCTTTTGACAAGGAGGTGTTTTTTGAGTCTTGAAGGAATCAAGTCTTTTGCTGCGAATCATTTAAGCCCTTCCGGTTTTAAAAATGATTGTAAAAGATTATATGGGAAGTTTTGTGGCAAACTGGTTCAAGCTCTTGAAGTTTTAACGACGGTTTTAGATAAAGCCAGTAGCCCATCCAAAACCGAATTGTCATTTAACAAGTCAATTCATAAACGGAAAGCGGCTCCATGGAAAGTGGCCACCAGACTTCATAACTGGCGTCTTGAACATTATGAGCAAAGAGCAAGATCGTCGATGAAAGACTTTCTGGAAAAACTGGTTGATAAAGGCGCTGGTATCGAAGATTTTTCTTCTGACGAGGCTAAAGCATTGGCCAGCGAGTTAATAGATATCCTCTTTCAACTGGAGTCTAGTGTTTTTAAGGCTTTGTCCATTGCTAAAGACCGTCTGCCCAACCCGGAAGCTGTGTGTCAGGCATTACGTGATCTTTTTGATGAGGTTGGTGTTTTAGAAGAAAATCATGACAAATTAAAGGGGCTCTTAAATGAGGCAGGTTTTTTATATAAGTTTGTGCGTGCCTCTGAACAACTGAATGTCATTGAAGTTTCTGATAAAGCAGAAGATGGTGCTGAATTCAAAACTTTTGCGATCAATTGTTTGGGCATAAACGGTATTAACTTTTTGCATAATACTTTGATGCTCTACTACGATATGACGGACAGACTGCTTCCCGATGACAAAGATTCATTACAAGACAAAATTAATCAAGTGTCTGATAAAGACAAAGATCTTATTCCTCTGGGGCAGGCCATTTTCAACAGACTTCGCCTGGAAAACTGATGTACAAAAGACCCGAGTCCTGTACGCCTCGGGTTTTTATTGAATGCGATCTAATGAAGTTTAGTGATCAGGTCTTATCGAAGACTTCTTCCTGGATTCTTTTAATACCAATGTGACGTACATCCGTCCCTTTGACCAAATAGATAACGTATTCCGCCAGGTTACGGGCATGATCGCCAATCCGCTCCAATGATCTCAATACCCACATGATGTTCAGAACCCGGGTGATGGATCTTGGATCTTCCATCATGTAGGTGACCAGTTCCCGCGTTGCACTCTTGTATTCCCGATCGACCGTTTTATCTTCTTTGGCAACTGCCAGAGCAAGATCAGCATCAAAACGGGCAAAAGCATTGAGTGCATCCTGAACCATCTGTCGTACATGGTTACCAATGTGACGGGTCTCGATATAACCTTTGGGCGCTTCTCCCTGTTCACTGAGGCTGATAGCAAAGCGAGCAATTTTTGCTGCCTCGTCACCAATCCTTTCCAGGTCGGTTGCGGCCTTGGAGCAGGAAATAACCAGACGGAGGTCGCTGGCCGCTGGCTGGCGTCTGGCCAGAATGCGGGAACACTCTTCATCGATAGCCAGTTCCATATAGTTAATGTCTGTGTCTTTCTCGCAGACCACTATCGCCCCTTCACTGTCAGCATTGATCAGGGCATTGATCGCATCGGATACCTGCTTTTCAACCTGCCCACCCATGGACAGGAGATTATTTCGCAGCTCCTCCAGTTCATGATTGAATTGCTGGGAAATATGATGGCTAAGAAGTTCGCTTTTGGTATCCATGAGTTTTCCAGGTGCTTTCTTGGCAATGGCATTCTTAAGCTATGGCATTTAGCCGTAACGGCCGGTTATATAGTCTTCAGTTTGTTTCTGTTGCGGGTTTGTGAACAGCGTATCCGTATCATCGAATTCAATGAGCTTACCCATATACATAAATGCTGTGTAGTCTGAGACACGAGCTGCCTGTTGCATATTGTGGGTAACGATAGCGATGGTGAACCTGGACTTGAGCTTGTTAATCAGTTCTTCGATTTTTAACGTTGAAATAGGATCCAGGGCTGAAGCCGGTTCGTCCAGCAGAAGAACTTCTGGCTCTACCGCAATTGTGCGGGCAATAACCAGACGCTGTTGCTGCCCACCCGACATGCCCAGGGCGCTTTCATGCAGGCGATCCTTAACCTCGTCCCAAAGTGCCGCACTGCGTAAAGCCCATTCAACGACTTCATCCAGAATACGCTTTTTGTTGATGCCCTGAATGCGCAGACCGTAGGCGACATTTTCATAGACACTCTTCGGGAAGGGGTTTGGCTTCTGGAATACCATGCCAACGCGGCGGCGTAAATCCGCGACATTGACACCCTGCTGATAAATATTCTGGTCATCCAGCTGAATGGCACCTTCGATGCGGCAGCCTTCAACCAGATCGTTCATTCTGTTCATACTTCGCAACAGAGTCGATTTACCACAGCCTGATGGACCAATGAAAGCAGTGACCCTGCGTTTCGGGATGGTCAGGGAGATATCGTGCAGAGCCTGCTTCTCACCATAAAACAGGTTCAAATTCCTGATATCCAGACATTTTTCTTCCTGTTCCAGACTGAGCTTACGACGGCTGCGTCCCAGACTCTCGAGGTTAAACGCCGGTGTTGAGCTGGTCTCAGGAGTGACTCTGCTCTGTTTGTTCTCTGTCCGGGTGGGTGTATTCAAATCCAGTGCCTCATCCAGCATGATGTTACCTTTAATACGTAATTAAACCTTCCTGGCACACTCAGGGAAACTTTTTTATAGCTCAAGGCTGTTTTTTTGTAGCGAATCAGTCTCATGCTTCCAGGCTCTTGTATTTTTCACGCAAATGGTTGCGAATAGCCACTGCTGAAAGGTTAAGAACCGCAATGACAATAACCAGAAGAAGAGCTGTGGCGTAAACCAGTGGTCTGGCCGCTTCTACATTAGGACTCTGGAAGCCGACATCGTATATGTGGAAGCCCAGGTGCATGAATTTCTGATCCAGATGCAGGAATGGATAATTACTATCCAGAGGTAAACTGGGAGCCAGCTTAACCACACCCACCAGCATCAGGGGCGCAACCTCACCAGCCGCACGGGCAACAGCAAGAATCAACCCTGTCATCATGGCAGGACTGGCCATAGGCAGAACGACACGCCAAAGTGTTTCTGCTTTGGTCGCCCCCAGTGCCAGACTGCCCTCACGGACCGAGCTTGGAATGCGTGAAAGCCCCTCTTCTGTGGCAACAATGACAACGGGTAATGTTAATAAGGCCAGAGTAATTGATGCCCAGAGTAACCCGGGAGTACCAAAGGTCGGTGCTGGCAAAGCTTCCTGAAAGAACACCTGATCAATTTGGCTACCGGCAAAGTAGATGAAGAAACCGAGGCCAAATACACCGTAGACAATGGAAGGGACACCGGCCAGATTATTTACGGCTACGCGAATGGTTCGTGTCAGCCAGCCCTGATTAGCATATTCCCGGAGGTAGACAGCCGCTATTACACCAAAGGGAGTCACGATGATCGACATTAGAATCACCATCATGACAGTACCGAAAATGGCTGGGAAAACGCCTCCTTCTGTGTTCGCCTCTCTGGGGTCGTCAGTGATAAATTCGCCGACCTTGTCGAGATAAAAAAGCATTTTCTGGCTCAGGGTCATGGCATTAGGTTTATAGGCCCGAACGATTTTGCCAAAAGATTGCTCAATCTCTATACCATCAACGGTTGTAGCCACCAGACTGTCACGGTTGAAAGCGACATACAAATCACCCAGTCTGGCTTCCATCACCTTATACTCAGCTTGATAGACCTTCCGTTGCGCTTCGATATCCGCAAGCGCTTGAGGGGTGGCTGTACCATCGAGTTCGAGGGCTCGCTGTTCAAGACGGAGGCGTTCCAGTTTAGCGTTAACGGAGCCTATTTCGTGCTTTTCAATGGCGTAGATTTCATTGTAGATAGATAGAGCTCTATTCAGCCTCTTCTGGAACTCTGGCCAAGCCGCATCGCCTTCTACAACGACGTTGCCGTCCTGTTTTATGCTGTTTAGATAACCGTAGAAATTACCCCACTCACGGCGTTCCAGGGCAACGATATTTTCAGGATAACGGCGATTCTCTAGCCAACGATCAATCACCCAGGCAAAGTCTGAGCCTGAGACATCTCTGTTACCGACTTTCAGCAAATCACGAGTCAGTGTTTCCACGCCCTCCGGAACCGGGAGACCCGCCGCTTCAATACGGGTTGCAGAAACGGTTTCCGTGTCTGCTATTTCTCCAGCGATCAACCGGGATTCCTGACCGGGAGGGGCATAGTCTGCCACCAGAATTTGTCCAGGCCAGAAGTGACCGAGACCGCGGATTGCAATCAGACCCAGAAGACCGACAACAAGAATGACACTGATGGCGACCGCTCCGGCATTCAGCCAGACCCAGGGGGAACCCGTTTGATACCACTTGCTTATTTTATTGCTCATGTTCCGGCTCCTTCCTTAAAGCGAACTGTACTTCTTGCGCAGTCGATGACGAACCATCTCAGCAGCAGTATTAACCACAAAGGTGAAGAGGAAGAGCACCAGTGCAGCAAGGAACAAAATTCGATAGTGGCTGCTGCCCACTTCAGATTCCGGCATTTCTACAGCAATGTTGGCAGCCAGGGTTCTCATGCCCTCAAAGATATTGGCGTCCATGATTGGCGTATTGCCGGTAGCCATCAGTACAATCATCGTTTCGCCCACGGCACGGCCCATACCAATCATCACGGCAGAGAATATGCCCGGGCTGGCGGTCAACAATACAACACGCACCAATGTCTGCCAGGGCGTCGCACCCAGTGCCAGAGATCCATAGCTCAGATGTTTGGGAACGCTGAAAATGGCATCCTCTGCGATAGAGAAGATGGTGGGAATCACTGCAAACCCCATAGCCAGTCCTACGACCAGAGCATTACGTTGATCGTAAGGAATATCCAGCTCAGACGTCAGCCAGGTTCTCAGGTCGCCATTAAAGAGGGCGGCTTCAATGGTTCCATTAAGATTCATGGCAATGGCACCACTGATCAGCACAACAGGGATCAGCAAGGCCGCTTGCCAACCTTCCGGAATAGCGTGACGAATTCGACCGGGCATCGAGTCCCAGGCAAAAGCAAAGAGCAAAATGCCTATCGGAACAATCAGCAAGAGCGCAAATATTCCCGCCAGACTGTTTTCGATCAGGGGCGCCAGCCAGAGACCGGCCAGAAAACCCAGAATGACCGTGGGCAGCGCTTCCATCAATTCAATCACAGGCTTTACTTTACGGCGCATGGCAGGTGCCATGAAATAAGCCGTATAGACGGCTCCGGCTATTGCCAGAGGTGTGGCCAGTAACATGGCGTAAAAGGCGGCCTTGAGAGTGCCGAAGGCCAAAGGGGTCAGGCTCAGCTTTGGCTCAAAGTCATTATTCGATGCGGATGACTGCCAGATGTATTCTGGCTTCTCATAGCCTTCATACCAGACTTTACCCCAGAGAGCCGACATGGATACTTCCGGATGCTCATTGTCAACATGCCAGAATTCGGTAGAGCCATTGCTACTCACCAGCATATAGTTGCTTCGGGGGGCAATAACCAGTTGCTCAACAGGGCCGTTGGTCAACTTCTCAGTCAACAGGGTTCTGTTGGCTGTGGTGTAAAAAATGCCAACATTGCCCTTATCATCCGCTGCCAGAAACCCCTTTCGGCGATGCTCAGGCACTATCTGTGTAATAGGTTCACCGGCCAGCTCGAACTCACGAACTCTTTGCAAGTGCCACTGGTTTTGTTCGTCTCTGACCATGAACCACTGGCTGACCGTGCCAGTTTCGTCGCCTATCAGCAGAGAAACTCCACCCAGCAGGAACGTCATGGTCGTTACTCTGGCGGAGTCGGTAGTCAGATCAGTTTCTGAAACGACGTGAGGTTCATTAATGTTGCTGATATCGATCAATGTCAGGCCGTCGGCACCAGACTGAACGAAAAGCCAATGCTGATCCGGAGCAATCAGGACATCGTGAATAGGCCCATTCACTGCAGGCAGGGTGATCGTTTCTTCTTCCAGCGTGACTTCTTCCGTCAGGAAGTCTTCTTCCTTGGTAAAAGCGGTCATATAGAGGCGCTTGTCACCATAACCGGTGAGCAACAGTTGAGTTTCACTGTCACTGATACTCAGGTGTGAAACAGCCTGGTTAGCCGCTACCAGATCAATCGCTTCTTCACCGTATGGGTAGGTGACCTTGGGTGTGATCAAACGCTTGTCATCAGGCCAGGTAATTTGGTAAGCATGCTTGAAAATAATGACCTGACCGTTGCTGAGACCGGCTGCCAGCAGGTTGTTGTCGGATGGTGCACTCGTAATTGTGGTAACTGAGGTTCCGGCAGGAAGGGGCAGGGAATAGCGATATTTCTGCTCTCCGGTTTGGGTGGATGCAAAAGTCAGGGCCCCGTCGGCAGTGATGGAGAACGCCAGTTCAGCCTGTTCTTCCATGCTCTGATAGAGCGGGCGCTGCTCCCCGGTAATCGTCTGTGTCCAGGTACTGGTGGGTTCAATTTCTGCACTTTTGAACAAGGGCGCTACTTCATAAAGGAGGTAGATAAAGATCAGAAGGATGGCGGCAATAACACCAAGACCACCTACCGCTACACCCCAGCGGGTCAGGTAATCTTTGAAAAAGCGAAGTGACTGATGACGTTTATGAGCCGGGGTGTTGTAATCGACACCAGGGCTGTCTTCTATTGTTGGTTGATACATGGCACTGGTCGCAGAGATTATTGAGCGTACCTTAAAAGGTCTGTGTTACAGAAATATGACAAAATTGAAAAAAATGAGAGCCAAACTGCAGCTCTCAGTATCTCAAAACGGTATCCCCGTCAGTGTCGATAAACAGTCGTGACCGAATGAACTGTCTGAAAAGCGCTGCAGCCAACTTACACTCTATTTCGATACTTATAGTACATCCACTTTTACTGGTCTTTGCTTTTTGGTTTTTCCTGAAAGAAGGCGAGCTGCGCAGTGAGTGCTGATGGGATTGCTAACTTTTGAGCAAGCGCCCACGTACTATGAGCTACACTGAGGCTCCGACTGAAGAAAAGCGAAAATTTGTGTGCAACTTAAAACTGTTTTCCTTCGTATGTACACTCTTGCTCTCTACGGCCATCAGTGGACTTGCTGCTGCCAACTCTCGGGGACGTACGCTCATCGTTGCAAGTGGGACATATGATCAAGAGGGATGTCTGGTACCCGAATTTGTCTGCTTTTTTCCTGAAGGCTCTCTGCCCTCGCTTGAAGAAACCCTGTTCGTCACCAACGCTTATTATATTGGCAGGGTGCCAATGGCTGAAGGTTCATGTAGCTGTTATTTCCTGAATGGCGATCTCGACATTCCCTCAATGGAAGAAGGAAACTTCTTGTGTATCGACCCCGAATTGCAGGCAGATGGAACCGCCAATGGCGAGGGTGATGGGGTTACAGATAGCTATGAAGCAGCGCAGGCAGGAACGCAATGGTTCTATATATCCTCACCGGTCTGGTCAATTGATGATGGCACGGGTTCATTTGTCCAGCAGCTTGGCTCCCTCCTGTCATCTTTGTGGCAGTGGCTGATGTCTTCAGATAATTTTTATGAGAAAAGAGAGAAAAATAGCACGAGCTCCGCACTGCCAGAATCGCCCTCATCAGCACCTGAACGCGCCTTGCGATTATCAGGAAGTGGATTTCCACCCGACCCACCAACACCTCCTCCATTTATACCCGGCATTCCTGGCAAGGGATTGCTTAATATGCCCGACTGGCAGTTTGACTACCTGTTGGCTCTGGCCGGGATCAGCCAGCGGGCAAAACAGTGGTTTCATAATGGATATCTCACCACTTCCAATGCATCCCGACAATTCGTCAGCGACACAGATTTATCTGCGGCTTTAACAGGGATTTCCCAGAAGAAGGCATTCAATAAGTCTTTATTCAGCCAGGTACCGCTGGATGCCTCGGAACTACTTGCTCAACTATCAGGGAAAGGTTTGCCGGGTTTTGGGCAGGTGCATCAGTCAGAAACAGTTATGTTGTATCCCGTATTTATGCTGCCTCAATCTGATTCGAATGACTTTGAAGAAGCGCAGGAGGTTGAATATGCTGGAAAAACTTGCAGCGTATGCCTGCTTAATTTTGAACAATCTGACGACGTGGTGAAAACATCATGTATGCATCTGTTCCATATGGACTGCATGAGACCGCGGCTAACAACAGAAGCTAATGGGCAAATAAATCCTTACTGCCCAATCTGTCGGCATGATCTGAGTGCTCTGAGTCGCTTTCTGATCCGGAAAGAGATCCTGAAAGAGGCCCTGAAAGAAATGCAAGAGGTGACTCACCTTCTGAAGGACATGCTGTTAGGTAGAGGGACCTGGCCTGAAAATGACAGGCATGTCTATGAAAGGTTGATTCGTGCAGGAGGCAGCAATGATCCGGACATTGCTGAGCAGATACAGGCACTTTGGCCATTAGTTAATTTTTACTCTGTGCGGCATCTGGTGTCGCAAGTGCAGGCAGGGAGAGCAACCTGGCCTGAAAATGATGGGCATATCTTTTTAGAATTGAGAATGGCAGAAGGTGTCAATGATCCGGACATTGCTGAGCAGGCGCGGGCACTTTTGCCGTCAGTTAGTTTGTACTCCTTGCATCATCTGATGTCACACATTGAGGCAGGGAGAAAGCCCTGGCCTGACGATGACCGTGTTATCGCTCTAAGATTGAGAACGGCACAAGGTAGCAATGATCCGGCCATTGTTGAGCAGTCACGGGCACTTAAGCCGACAATCTGTTTGCACTTCGTGCAGCATCTGGTGTCACAAATGCAGGCTGGAACAGGGGTCTGGCCTGAAGATGACCATAGTGTTTTCGTAATGCTGAATATTGCGATACTTGGTACTGATGCAACCACTATTGAGGCATGGAGGGTATTAAATCCCGATAGTATACCTACTGCTGGGCGGGCAAGGGCACTTTATCCATTGGCGAAATTGTACTCTGCCAAGCATCTGGTTTCAGAAGTGCAGGCAGGGAGAAGGAGCTGGCCCGGAGATGAAAGTTATGTCCATCTGGGATCGTTGAGAAGCTTGGTAGATAGCGCTGATCCGGCTATTGCTGAGCAGGCACAGGCCATTTATCCATTAGCTAATTTGTACGCTGCGCAGTATCAGGTGGCACAGATACAGGCAAGGAGAGAGAGATGGCCTGATGATGACAGGTATATCCATAAAAGGTTGGGTATTGCAAAAGGTAGCAATGATCCGGCCATAGCTCAGCAGGCCGAGGCACTTGAGCCATTAATTAATTTTTACTCTGTGCGGCATTTTGTGTCACTAGTGCAGGCGGGGAAAAAGTTCTGGCCTGATGAGGACAGTTACATCTATACAAGGTTGAGAAGTGCACAAGGGTGCGATGATCCGGTCATAGCCGAGCAAGCACGGGCGCTTGAGCCAGCCGTTAATTTGTGCTCCGTGCAGGATCTGGTGTCACAAATGCAGATAGGAAGAAGGACCTGCTGGCCTGAAGATGATAATAATGTCTATGTGAGGTTGAGCAATGCAGAAGGTAGTAATGATAGGACCGTTGCCCGGCGGGCACGGGCACTCAGGCCATTAGTTGATCAATATAAGAGCAAGTCGTCAGGTAATTGATTCCAGACTGCTTTTTCATGGATACCTCTTTGCTCCAATGCTTGCTTGGCCTGTTCACTCTCTATTTGCGGGAAAAACAAAGCAATTAACTACAATCTACTTATGCCGCTATTGTTCATGCTTCACAGTAGATAGCCGCTGGCCGTAATAACGATAAAGTACAATGTGGAAATAATATGAACGCAGTGATTCTGGCTGTCGCCGTCATGCTCGCATTGAGTTTGTTGCGCGTGAATGTGGTTCTGGCGCTCTTTATTGGGGCTATGGCCGGGGGACTGATTGGAGGTCTGGATATTGTCCAGACGCTTGAGGCATTTTCAAGAGGCCTGGGCGGTGGTGTGGGCATTGCCATCAGTTACGCTATGCTGGGGGCTTTTGCCATGGCCATTGGTCGCTCCGGCATACCCGAGTGGATGGCCGGGAAGATCATTCGCAAAGTGAAAGGCAGCAACAATTCGCAGAATAATGTAAAGCTAAAATACAGTTTGTTCCTGACGCTTGTGTTGATGGCTTTTTCTTCCCAGAACTTGATACCTATCCATATAGCTTTTATTCCCATACTGATTCCTCCTTTGTTATCGGTATTCAGTGCTATGGCAATTGATCGTCGTCAGGTAGCCTGCCTTATTACCTTTGGACTTACCGCGACCTACATGCTCTTCCCTATAGGGTTTGGCAGTGTGTATCTGAACCAGATTCTTGGTGGCAACCTCCATGAAAATGGGCTGGATATTGAATTGAGCCAGATGCCACTGGCGATGGCGATTCCCGTTTTTGGCATGTTTCTGGGATTACTGATAGCGGTTTTTTTCAGTTATCGAAAGCCGAGAGCCTATCGTGTAGAAGAAACCCTTTTGATCCACGGACAAGATGTTCAGTTAAGCAAGGCTGCCATCATTACCTCTGCCATTGCCATCGTGCTGGTGCTGGTAAGTCAGTTGATGACAGGTTCCATGGTTCTGGGGGCCGCAATGGGTTTTATTACAATGGTCATCGGGCGGGTAGTCTACTGGCGGGAAGCGGATGAGGTATTCAATGAGGGCCTGCGAATGATGGCCGTTTTTGGCTTCATCATGATCTCGGCCGCGGGCTTTGCGGAAGTGCTGCGTTCAACAAAAGATATTCCGGCACTGGTGAGTCAGGTGCAGATTTTTGTGGGAGGCAGTCAGGCCCTTGCGGCCATTCTTATGCTTCTGGTCGGTTTGCTAATCACGATGGGGATTGGCTCTTCGTTCTCAACGGTTCCGATCATTGCCACCCTTTATGTGCCACTGGGTATGGAACTTGGTTTTACGCCACTGGCCATAGCCTGTCTTGTGGGAGCCGCCGGAGCGTTAGGTGATGCAGGCTCTCCGGTTTCGGAATCCACCATTGGTCCCACCGCCGGTTTGAATGTGGATGGTCAGCACGACCACATTCGGGATTCGGTGATTCCTACCTTTCTGCACTTTAACATCCCGATGATCATTTTTGGCTGGATTGCCGCCATGATTCTCTGATTCCGAAAACACAAACAGGGCCAGATGGCCCCGTGCGAATCACTTATGAATCTGTGAATTAAAGATCAAGTTCAGATAGATACTTTTCAACAACCTTGGCAGGGAGTGGGATGTAACCGTCTTTAACAACCACTTCCTGACCTTGCTGAGACAGCACCATCTTCAAAAATTCGCCTTCCAGAGGAGGCAGCTTCTTGTTGGGCTGCTTGTTGACGTATACATACAGGAAACGAGACAGTGGGTAAGAGTTGTTTACAGCGTTAGCTGGCGTTGCTTCAA
This sequence comes from Endozoicomonas sp. ONNA1, assembly GCF_024606325.1. NCBI lineage: Bacteria > Pseudomonadati > Pseudomonadota > Gammaproteobacteria > Oceanospirillales > Endozoicomonadaceae > Endozoicomonas > Endozoicomonas sp. ONNA1. Next base: position 12,635 of record NZ_JAHHPN010000567.1, on the reverse strand, counting down.
CAAATGGCTGACCGGCTTTCTTGGCCAGGGGTACGGTACGGACGCTGGAAGTCTGGTAGCCAATACCGGAGTAGCCAATGCCGTTTACAGAAGCACTGACAGACTGAACGACAGAAGCAGAACCAGGCTGTTCGTTTACGTTGTTACGGAAGTCACCTTTACACAAGGCTTTTTTCTTGAAGTAACCATAGGTGCCGGATACTGAATTACGGCCGTAAAGCTGGATTGAGCGGTTTTTCCAGGCTCCTTCCAGACCTACACCACCCCAGGTACTGATGTCTTTGTCGCCACCGCACTTGCGGGTAGAGGAAAAAATAGCGTCCACCTGAGCCATGGTCAGACCCTTGATAGGGTTGTCCTTGTTGACAAAAACCGCCAGAGCGTCAATTGCAACTGGAACTGCAGTGGGCTTGTAGCCGTGCTTTTTCTCAAAAGCTTCCAGTTCCTTGTCTTTCATCTTGCGACTCATGGGGCCAATGTTGGAAGTCCCTTCAGTCAGAGCGGGTGGCGCAGTAGAAGAGCCTGCAGCCTGAATCTGTACATTCACATTTGGGTATTCACGCTTGAAATCCTCTGCCCACAGGGTCATCAGGTTGGCCAGAGTATCAGAACCGACACTGGATAGATTGCCTGATACGCCGCTGGCTTTCTTATAAGTTGGGATCTCAGCGTCGATCTGACTGGCAGAGGCAGCCTGCATCCCAGTCACAAGGGCAATTGTTGTTATCAGAGCTTTAAGCTTCATTCGTATTTCTCCTAAAGGGATTTTTTTAGCCTCTCTTACAGCTACAGGCATTTGTCTACTGGCAAAAACTATAAGATGAAAATGTGACAGTTATATGACTGAAAGTGACAGCTGTTTATCCGCAATATTCATAACGTGGTACCACTGTCTTCAATCTTTTGCTGATTGAAGATTGCTGAAGAAATGCCCGGACAGGGTACAACTGCTTTCAAGCTGTCGTTATAATTCCGGACAACAATCATGGGACATGTTCCTGAAGAACGGATCTTCTACCAACAGAATGGCAGAAATTTTCTCAACAAGAATAATAATAAATTGATGTAACAGGCAGGATAAAAATGACCACCGGCTGGAAAATGATAAGAACAGCAGTCGCCGGTATTGATGGATTAACAGAGAGATTTGGACGTCTTCTGAGCGGGTTTAACCTGTTACTGGTCGTCAGTGTCTGTCTCGTCGTTGTTCTTCGCTACTGGTTCAACTCCGGTTCCATTGCCCTTCAGGAACTGGCGATGTATTTCCACGCACTTATTTTTCTCGGTGCCAGCAGCTATACGCTGAAGCAGGGCGGTCATGTTCGGGTAGACGTTTTCTACAACCGTATGAGCGCCAGACAACGGGGATGGGTGAACGGCCTGGGAACCCTGTTTCTGTTGTTCCCGGTCTGCCTGTTTATTGGTTTGATGAGTTTTGACTATGTTTCCCGTTCCTGGAGGATCATGGAAACATCATCGGACCCGGGCGGCTTACCGCTGGTGTATCTTTTGAAAAGCCTGATTCTGGTGTTTGTTGTCACCCTGCTGTTGCAGGGCATGGCAGAGTTATTGCGGTCCGTGCTTATTCTCGCAGGGAAGGAGTCCCCGGAAGATGGCTGAGTACATTCCAATACTGATGTTTGCAGCCGTCTGCATGGTGTTACTGGTGGGCTATCCGGTAGCCTTTTCACTGGCGGGTACTGCCCTGGCTTTTGCCGGGGTTGGCGTTCTGACCGGATTGTTTGACCCGTCTTTTCTCAATGCCCTGCCCAGTCGCCTGTTTGGCATAATGACCAATCAGACTCTGATGGCTGTGCCTCTGTTTGTATTCATGGGCTGCATGCTGGAAAAGTCCAGAGTGGCTGAAGGGCTGTTGGAAAGTATGGCTCGCCTTTTTGGACGAATGAGAGGTGGTCTGGGGCTATCCGTCACCCTGGTCGGGATGCTGCTGGCTGCCAGTACCGGTATTGTCGGAGCAACGGTTGTGACCATGGGCTTACTGTCTTTGCCCACCATGCTGAAGCGGGGTTACTCCGCGTCTCTGGCCACAGGAACCATCTGTGCCACCGGCAGTCTCGGTCAGATTATCCCTCCGTCCATTGCTCTGGTTTTATTGGGCGATGTTTTATCCACAGCCTACCAGCAGGCCCAGCTGAAGATGGGAATCTTCTCTCCCGAAACCGTTTCGGTGGGTGATCTGTTTGTCGGGGCTATTATCCCCGGCCTGATTCTGGTGGCTGCCTATGCTCTCTATCTGCTGATCGTAGCCTGGAGCAATCCGGCAGCGGCGCCTGGTCTGTCTGATGAAGATATCGGGGCTTATGATGAGGGGGATAATACTTATCTGCTCATGAATCTGTTGCCCCCACTGCTCTTGATTGGCTTAGTGCTGGGATCGATTCTGGCAGGAGCCGCGACACCAACAGAAGCAGCGGGTGTGGGTGCAATCGGTGCTTTTTTGCTAGCTGTAATGAAACGACAGTTAACGTTTCAGACGTTATCCAAAACACTGTCTAATACGACAAAAGTGACCTGCATGGTGTTTTTAATCCTGATCGGTGCTTCTGTCTTTTCTCTGGTGTTTAGGGGCTTTGGCGGCGAAGAGCTGATTCATGAGTTATTCACCCATATGCCAGGAGGGAAATTGACAGCGGTTCTGGTGGTCATGCTGGTGATGTTCCTGCTCGGATTTATCCTGGACTTTATTGAAATAACGTTTGTTATCGTGCCTCTGGTCGGACCGGTTCTGCTGGCCATGGGACTCGATCCTGTCTGGCTGGGCATCATGATGGCTATCAACTTGCAGACCTCATTTCTGACACCGCCATTTGGCTTTGCGCTGTTTTATCTCAGGGGGGTGGCTCCCACAGAAGTGACAACGTCTGATATTTATAAAGGTGTCGTGCCTTTTGTGATGATCCAGCTGATATTGCTGTGTGCACTGGCAGTCTGGCCGGAAATAGCTACATGGCTTCCGGAAAAGTTTTACGGTTAAGAAGATCCTGAGCGCAAGAAACAACCTGACACTCTTTTTAAGCTATAAGGATTTTCAGAGTCAGTTGCGCCAAAAAATAAAAACATTAAATACAAGAGAGTAATATGGAACTGGATAATGATCTTGCTCCCGGACCTCAGGGAGAACTAACACTGAAAGTGCTGGCGGACTACCAGTCCGTCAATACGACAGGCGATGTCTTTGGTGGCTGGGTCGCCATGCAGATCGATCAGGCCGGTTCGATTATGGCCAGAAAGATTGCTACAGGACGTGTTGTCACTGTGAGCATCGGAAGTATGAGTTTTATGCGCTCAGTGAAAATGGGCGATATTCTTGCACTGTTCACAAGGGTGACAGAGGTCGGCAAAACGTCGATTCGGATAGTGGTAGAAGCCTGGGTTGAAGACAAAAACGGTCGTACCAAGTTGACTGAAGCCAGTATGGTTTTTGTAGCCATAGATTCAGAAGGTAGAACGAGTCGGATCCACAGTGACGGAAGCCCTTAGGAATCAAGGCAGTTTCAGCATCTGGTCCACAGAGCCAGCTTTTCTGATAAGCCGGCAAGTGTGATCGGTTTGTCCAGAAAATCATCCATACCGGCAGACTTGCAAGCGATCTTATCCGATTCCGAGGTACTCGCTGTGAAGGCAATAATGGGTATACCGGCGTAACTTTGGCCGGAGGCTCTGATTTTTTCACTGGCTTCCAGACCATCCATGATGGGCATCATGCAATCCATAAGAATCAGGTCGAAGGCCTCTGAAGTCTCAAGCATGTCTAGCGCTTCCTGACCATTGCGGGCCATTTTGCAGGTACAGCCTAACTTTTCCAGCAGCTTTTTGGCCACCATCTGGTTCACTTGACTATCTTCCACCACCAGAATGTGGAGGCTGTGGGTTTCCATCGCTGACACCGGCCTTCCTTTGCCTGTGGCCTGATTTCTATACCATCAATATCTGAAAAAATACTGAGTTCTTTAGATACAGGATGTTGCCAGACTAAACCGCTCAGAAATAGCCAATTCCAGCTGGTCTCCCTGTTTCAGAGGACCGACACCGGCCGGAGTGCCTGTGAGGACAATATCACCGGGTTCCAGTGTGAAATGGCGGCTTATGTAGCTGATCAGTCCCGGAATGGAGGTCAGCATATGGGCTGAAGTGTCTTCCTGACGTGTCTGACCATTGACTTTAAGGCTGAAGCGAATGTCATCAAAATTGGGCAGGTGCTCTCTGGCAACAAACCCCGAAACAGGGCAACTGCCATCAAACGCTTTGGCCACTTCCCAGGGCAGCCCTTTTTCTTTCAGCCGGAACTGGACATCCCGGAGTGTCAGATCCAGTGCCAGTCCCATCGCCTTGATGGCATTTATGCTCTCACTCTCGCTGGCATTGTGGAGTCGGGTATCCATCAGAATCGCTATTTCTGTTTCGTAATGAACTTCTCCGCGATCAATGGGAATAGCAAAGGGCATTTCCAGAGATGTCAGTGATGTTGAAGGTTTGATAAACAACACCGGGTCATCGGGCAGTGGATTATTCAACTCCCGAATGTGCTCGGCATAATTTCGACCAACACAGACCACTTTGCCGGTCGGCAAGTCAATGCGGTCGCCACTTAGCCAATGGTGCCTGTACTTCATAAGGCTTCCTTGTTGCTTGTTTGTTCTTGTATTTTTCTTTTGCTCATGATCTGGCACATCGCTAGTATTTATCAGCCGGGTTCGACTGCTGAAGCTATCATTCACAGTACAAAGATTCTGTTTTCCAGATTAACCTGATCACAGGAGCGCGTCATGTCTGAAGAACTCCACCTAAATATCCAGAATCTGCATGACCTGCTTGAAGGACAGCCAGTGGATGATTGTACTGCAGGGGCGCTCAAGCAAATTACCGATGAGCTACAGCTGGCTCTGGCTCAGGCGGAAGGTGACATTCCCCTGCAGGATTACAATGAACAGCTTGAACAGGAAGCGATCAAGTTTTCCGAAGAACATCCTGCATTGTCTCAGGCTATCAGGCAGATTCTGACTACGCTATCAAGCATAGGTGTCTGAAACAAAAAATTCATCATAACTGCTCTGCACCTGAGGTTTAAACCCTGAAGTTGTGATTGGGCAACGAGCGTAGCATTTATACACCCAAGGTAAGGGTTTTTCTCTTTTTTATGCTATTATCCCCACCCCGGTCGGTTATAAAACCAGATGACTCCGGTTGTATTCAGCCATAGACCGTGCTTCACACTCTTTTGGCTGGAGTACTTTTCATGGTAGATAAAAAGATATCCGAGCTATTGTTATGCCCTCTATTTCCCTGGACAAGAGTAAGATTCGATTCCTTCTTCTGGAAGGGGTTCATCAGTCTGCTGTGGAAGTGCTTGAAGCTTCCGGCTATACCAATATTGATTATGTATCCAAGTCCCTGCCGGAAGAAGAGCTGAAGCGCCGGATTTCCGAAGTACACTTTGTAGGCATTCGATCCCGAACCCAGCTGACAGAAGACGTCTTTGCTGCAGCCCGGAAGCTGATTGCTGTGGGTTGTTTCTGTATCGGTACCAATCAGGTGGAGCTGGATGCTGCTACCTCCCGGGGAATTCCGGTCTTTAATGCCCCTTATTCCAATACGCGCTCTGTCGCTGAGCTGGTTCTGGCTGAAGCCATTCTTCTTTTGCGAGGTGTACCTGAAAAGAATGCCGTTGCTCACCGGGGTGGCTGGCAGAAGAGTGCCGTCAATTCCTATGAGATTCGCGGCAAAAAGCTGGGTATTATTGGTTATGGCAGTATCGGAAGCCAGCTGAGTGTTTTGGCTGAATCCATGGGCATGGACGTTTATTATTACGATGTGGTAACCAAACTGTCCATCGGTAATGCCAGTCAGGTCGGCAGTCTGAATGATCTGCTGGCCATGTCTGATGTTGTCAGCCTGCACGTTCCTGAAACACCCGCCACTCAATGGATGTTTGGTGAAGTGCAGTTTGCGGCCATGAAAGAAGGTAGCGTTCTGATCAATGCTTCTCGTGGAACCGTTGTCGACATTCAGTCTCTGGCCTCAGCGATTGAAACAGGCAAGTTGCTGGGTGCTGCGATTGATGTTTTCCCGGAAGAGCCACGCTCTAACAATGACGAGTTTGTCAGCCCTCTGCGTGGACTGGATAATGTGATTTTGACGCCTCACGTGGGTGGCAGTACTCAGGAAGCGCAGGAAAATATCGGTCGTGAAGTTTCCGAGAAGTTTATTATGTACAGCGACAATGGTACAACCTTGTCGTCTGTGAACTTCCCCGAAGTGTCATTGCCTGGACATCCCGACAAGCATCGCATCCTGCACATTCACGAGAACATTCCCGGAGTGCTGGTAGCCATCAACAAGGTCTTCTCCCAGAACAACATCAACATCAGCGGTCAGTTCCTGCAAACCAATGAATCCGTCGGTTATGTGGTCATTGACGTAGATGCCGATCACAGTGAGATTGCACTGGAGAAGCTGAAAGAAATCGACGGTACCATTCGTTGCCGGGTTCTATACTGAGTCAGGCGCTCAAGCTCCAGTCAGAGATCTGACAGGAGCGATGGGGGGATCAGTCTCCGACCAGCACAGAGTCCAGAGCCAACACGATCATTTCGTCCAGGGAGGTCTGCCTGTCTTCAGGAGACAAGGCCTCGCCCTTACGAATATGATCACTGACAGTGCAGATTGCCAGACCTTTGGCACCAAACTCCGCACATACGCCATAAAGGCCTGCTGCTTCCATTTCAACGCCCAGGATGCCATGCTTTTCCATGGTGTCGAACATCTGAATATCCGGACTGTAAAAAAGATCCGAAGTGTAGATATTACCAACTTTTACCGGCATCCTTTTGTCACGGGCACTCTTGACGGCATTCTCCAGCAGACCAAAATCTGCAATAGCTGCGAAGTCGTGGTTATTAAATCGGATACGGTTCACTTTCGAGTCAGTGCTCGCCCCCATACCAATCACTATATCGCGCAGCTTCACATCGGAAGAGATTGCACCACAGGAACCAATGCGAATCAGCTTGTTCACACCGTATTCAGTGATCAGTTCCTTGTAGTAAATGGAGGCTGAAGGAATGCCCATCCCTGAACCCATTACTGATACACGACGATTCTTATATGTTCCGGTGTAACCAAACATATTACGAACATCGTTTACCCGTTCAGCGCCTTCCAGAAAGTTCTCGGCAATGTACCTGGCACGGAGTGGATCACCTGGCATCAGGCAGACATCGGCAAAAGCACCGGGTTTGGCATGAATATGAGGGGTCATTTTTTCCTCTCTAAAGCTTATCAAAAAGCGGGCCGTGCAGAGCACGCGTGTAAATAGTCAGCCCAGCTTATGACAAAAAACTGGTCCCATAGTCCATGGGCTCCAGATCAAAGAAACTGGCCAGACTCTGGCCGATATCTGCGAAGGTTTCCCGCCCACCCAGTGAAACCGGCGGCACCTTTTTGCCAAAGACCAGCACGGGTATATGTTCACGGGTATGGTCTGTACCGTGCCAGGTAGGATCGCAGCCATGATCAGCACTGATGATCAGCACATCGTCTTCCTGCATGGCGTTGAGCAGTCTCGGCATCATGGCGTCCAGTTCTTCCAGAGCACGGGCATAACCAGCCACATCACGACGATGGCCAAAGGATGAATCAAAATCAACAAAGTTGGTAAAGATCAGGGAACGATCTCCGGCCGACTCCAGAGCTTGCATGGTGGTTTCAAACAAAGCCGGAATGCCGGTCGCCTTGAACTTTTTGGTAATACCCTGATGAGCAAAAATATCAGCGATTTTTCCGACACTGAGCACTTCGCCACCACTGGCCACCAGCTTATCCAGCAGGGTGGGAGCAGGTAGCAAAACAGAGTAATCCCGACGATTCCCTGTTCGCTGGAAGTCTCCGGCGTCATCACCCACGAAAGGACGGGCTATGACACGGCCAATATTATAGGGGTCAAGCAGCTCACGAGCGATTTCACAAACTTCATACAGTCTTTCCAGACCAAAAGTCTCTTCATGGCAGGCAATCTGAAAAACGCTGTCAGTCGATGTGTAAACAATGGGCTTGCCAGTGCGCATGTGCTCTTCGCCCTGGTGTTCCAGAATGGTTGTCCCTGAAGCATGGCAATTACCTATAACACCGGGTATTCCGGATTTTTCGACCAGTTGATCCAGCAGTTCCTGTGGAAAACTGTTCTCCTTATCCTTGAAGTAGCCCCAGTCGAACAATACAGGAGCACCCATCATTTCCCAGTGACCGCTGGGGGTGTCCTTACCACTGGAAATTTCTCTGGCGTAACCGTGGGCACCGATCAGCTTTACATCGGTGTTCATGCCGGCAGGAAAGGCCCCTGAGGAATCTTTAGCCGCGTGCAACAAACCAAGACTGGCAAATATTGGCAATTCAAGTACACCCCGTCGACCAATGTCTGCCTCGCCTTGTGAACAGGCCTTGGCGATGTGGCCAATCGTGTTTGAGCCTGCATCACCAAACTGATCGGCATCAGCGCTGGCGCCAACCCCGAACGAGTCCATCACCAGGACAATTGCTCGTTTCATGTGAGATACCCTACCAACTCCTTGCGAGTCCCTTAATTATTACTCAGAAAGATACAGAGCAGCACAGTGATTAATACCTAATCCAGAGAGAGTCAGGAAAGTAACTGAGCTGAATGCACTTTCACACGCTCACCCTATGCTCAACTGAGGAAGGCGCTTAAAATTGCGCACTTGTGCAATCCGGGGACTACCTTATCAGGGCATTCATAAACCAAAGAGGGCTGATGTTGATGAGTTACTCCATTTCTCGATTACCCGAAACGGTGAGACAATCGATATTCATCCATCGTGACAAAGCTATTCAGTGGGTTGCTGCTTCCCTCGGCCTCATCATAATGGCTTACCCCTGTTCAAAACTGCGGGCAGAAAATCTTCTGCCAACGCCAGAGGAGGAGATATTTGTTGAAGATAAAAGAACTAAGCAGTCTAACTTACTGGACGAGTATATTAACCATTATGATTATATAGGGGAAGACTCTCGATATTTTCTCAATTCGGTTGCAAGCCATCTTATATTTGCCATGAACCATGAAAATGAGCAAGGCGAAAAAAAGGAGCATTCAGAGGCATCGGAAGGTGCTGGAGCACAACTACCGCAGTCTTTAATGACAATTCCACTCCCGCCCATGACCCACGCAGAAGTCATTGCAACTATCCGGGAGTTAAATACAGGCATTGATCAAGAAACCTTAAACATTATGTTGAACTTCATCCCTGTAACCCCGCCCAATGAGAGCCTGACAATTGAAAGCATGCTTCGGAAATTGATACAAACTCACCGCATTTTGGACGATGATAGCCAGAAAATGATGGAAGTCGTACTACCTTCTATCCAGGGTACCCAATCTCCTGTCGATTTGACCAAACCAGAACAACGGCAAAGCCTTGCGATGTTGTTGTTGGCTTACTATACAGCCATCAATTCAAATGGAGTATCCCCTGAAACAGCTTATGACTTTTTTAACTCATTCCTGCTGCACGCCTCTGGCTTGTCTGGTATCGAGAGACTCCATGCTCAAAAAGGTGACCTTTTAGGTACAGATAAACCAATAGAAGATTACGAAATTTTAAAAGCGAATGTTAAAAAATCTGCTTCAGTTTTCGTTGGCCTCAGGTTGCTGGATGAAATGCGCATTAGGTTTTTGGAACAAATGGACGTTCGCTTAAAAGCTTCAGATTCCGAGACATCATTCGACGATTCAGTGCTAAAAAAAGCTTCCGGTCTACTCAACAATGGCCTTAATAAGAACGGAATACCGTTTTATCAGCGTAATATAAGATCCTATGAACGTATGCTAACGCTGATAGAAGAACATGGTGAAGGAAACCCGGAATTAATTGCTTCGAATAGTCAGTTCATGACTTTCATTCATGTCATAAGCATGATGCTTGATCCTTTCGATATACAATCCGCAAATGAAAATATTAACAATATGTCGAGCTATTTTAGCGCATCATATTGGAATCAAACCTTTATTGACTCTGAGGGCAAAGAACAGAAATTATTTGAAATATTTAAAAAGATATTAACTGCCGCAAAAGACAAGCCGGGAAATAGAAGTCCTGAATTATTTCAAGAATTACTTACAGCCATAAGAAAATACATAGCGCAAAGATTACATAAAATTTTCATTGCCTCAAATGATTACCAAGTCATAATGTTAACCTTAAGCTCTGGACTTACGGATCTGCTGGAGCAATCAGAAGCTATATTTGCAATGCTCCCAACGACTGACAACGATGCCGACGGGCAGGCTGATGAAGCCAAACACGACGAGGCTGCCGAGGGATCAGAAGAAAGAAAGCTTAGCAGTGAAGAGAAGAACAAATACCTGAAAGAACAAACAGAATCCTTAGAGGATTTCATCTATTGGTGCAGGTATTACTATGATTTTGCCATAAGATCTCCTTATAACTCTGACAGCAGTGAGTCCTGCGGTAGTGAATCTGACAGAGGTAATCTTGACGGAGTTCAATATTAATTTTTTTCCTGTTCTGTCAGGTCGAATACCAATAGTATGCTTCCCGGCAGGCTACTGACTCCGTGGCGGTAGCTTCGGCCGATCCATTCGTGACCCCTAACTTCAGTGGCAATAGCCGGATGCTCTGCAGCGTCCTGCATTGTTCGATTAAAGCCTGCATTCTGTCTGCCTCGTCCTGTCCAAAAGCTTTGAACCACGATTGAAGGGAACGAAGCTCTGAGCTCTTGGTAATGCCTTAGAAAACGGAGCTGGCTGCGCGATCAGGCTGGGACCGGCTTTCGCTTAAAATTGAGCACTGCTGCAATACATGGACTACTTTGTCAGGACATTTGTAAACTGATGAGAGCAGATGTGGATGAATAACTTCTTATCTCGCTTGCCTGAAACACCAAAACGATCAATGTTTTGCCATCTTGGCAAGCCTAATCAGTCGCTTGCTGCTTCCCTCGGCCTCATCATGATGGTTTGCCCCTGTTCAGAACTACTGGCAAAAAATGGTTTATCAACGCCAGTGGAGGAGAGGCTTGTTTTAGAAAAAACAACAAAAGAGTCCAGCTTTCTGGACGATTTGATTAATCACAATACCTACGTAGGGAATATCCCTACTATAGCTCTCAACACGAATGCGACCAACCTTGTCTTTGCTATGAACCATGAAAACGAACAAGGACAAAGAACGGATGAGCATTCAGAAGAATCGGAAGGCGCTGGAGCACAAATACCACGGCCTTTATCGACAATTCCGCTCCCGCCCATGACCCACGCAGAAGTGAGTGACATTATCCGGGAATTGAATACAGGCATTGATCAAGAAACCTTAGACACTCTGTTGAACTTCGTTCCGGTCACCCCCCCCCGATGAGAGCCTGACAATTGATGGCATGCTTGTGAAATTGATGCAAACTCTCCGCATTCCGGTTGATTGTCACATGATAACAATGCATTTAGTCCTATCGTCCATTGAGGGTACCACAACGCCAGTCGATATGGGCCAACCAAACCAAAAACAGAGCCTTGCACTCTTGATGTTGGCTTACTATACGGCCATCAATTCAGAGAAGCTACCCCATAAAATGGCTTATGAATTTTTTCTATCATTCCTACTGCACGCCTGTGACTTGTCTGGTATCGAAAAACTCCATACTATAAAAGGTGACCTTTTAGGCACAGACAAACCCACAGAAGATCAAGACGTTTTAAAAGAAAATGTTAGAAAATCAGCAATAATCTTCGCTGGACTAAGAAAGCAGGAAGAAATGCGCGTTTATTTTTTTTTGAAACAAATCAAAAATACTTCAGAAGCTGAAGAATCCGAGACAAAAGTCCAGAATCCAGTGTTAGAAAAAGTATCCAATCTACTCAACCGTGGTGTTAATAAGATCGGACTACCACTTTATGAGCGTAATATAAAATCAGCTAAACGAATGCTAAAGGTGTTAGAATTAACAGGATTTGGTAAAAAAAAATCACAATTGGTTGCCTCTAATAACCTGTTCATTAATTTAATTGATGCCATAAGCATGACTCTTGATCCTTACGTTATACAGTTTGCAAAAACACTCATTGACAATATGTCGAGTTATTTTACTGCATCTAATTGGGATCAAACCATTACTGATTCTGAAGGCAAAGAACAAAAATTATTTCAAGTATTCCAAAAGTTAATAACCGACGCAAAAGAAAACCCGGGGAATGAAAATCCTGAATTATTTCAACAATTACTTCTGGCTCTGGAAAAATACATAGAGCAACAATTACAAAAAACGTTTACTGAAAAAAATGATTACGAGTTCATAATGGTAACCCTCGGCACAGGATTTCAGGCCCTCTTAGAACAATCAAGGAAAGTTCTGTTAATGCTTGACCGAAGTATTGACGCCAGTGCCAATGAGCAGGCTGATGGAGCTAAACATGGCGAGGCAGCACGGGGAGAGCTCAGCGAAGAAGAGAAGAAGAGAAAACACCTGGGACAACGGATAAATTACTTGCAAGATTTCGTGGATTGGTTTGGATCTCACTATGGTTTTGCCGTGAACTCTCATTATGACACTGACAGCAGTGACTCTGACAGCAGCGACTCTGACAGCAG